>NZ_JARWOV010000195.1 GCF_029868855.1 Nocardia carnea
GATGAACGGCCGCTGGCAGTTCTCCTCCGGTACCGACCACTGCGACTGGATCTTCCTCGGCGCGATGGTGGGCGGCGCGGACGGGAAACCGCTGATGCCGCCGCAGGGCCTGCATGTGATCCTGCCCCGCTCCGATTACGAGATCGTCGCGGACTCCTGGGATGTGGTGGGTCTGCGCGGAACCGGCAGCAAGGACATCATCGTCAAGAATGCCTTCATTCCCGATTACCGGGTGATGGATTCGGCGAAGGTGATGGACGGTACCGCCGCCAAGGAATACGGCGTCACCGAAACCCTGTACAAGATGCCGTGGTCGACCATGTTCCCGTTGGGCATCACCTCCGCGACCATCGGCATCTGCGAAGGCGTTCTTGCGGCCGGCGTCGACTACCAGCGCAACCGCGTGGGCGCCACCGGCACCCTCGTCAAGGACGACCCGTATGTCCTGCACGCACTCGGGGAGGCGGCGTCGGAGATCGATGCGGCGCGCCAGCAGTTGCTGGCCAATGTCGACCGCATCTTCGATCTGGTCGACCGGGGCGAGGAGATCGACTTCGAAATGCGTGCCGCGGTGCGCCGTGATCAGGCCCGCGCCGCGTGGCGGGCGGTGCGCGCCGCCGACGAGATCTTCGACCGCGCCGGTGGCAACGCGCTGCGGATGGACAACCCGTTGCAGCGGTTCTGGCGTGACGCGCACGCCGGCCTGCACCACGCGATCCATGTCACCAGCATCACCTATCACGCGGCGGCCATGGCGTCGCTCGGTGTTGAGGTCCCGCAGGGGCCGCTGCGCGTGATGATCTGACGGTTCGGAAGGAAGACCCACAACGATGACGGAAATCAAAGCGCTCGGCTATGTACGAGTGCAGGCCACCGATATGGAACGCTGGCGTGAACTCGGTTTCGAGGTACTGGGTTTCGCTCCGGGTTTCGGTGACGAAACCGACGCCCTGCACTTCCGGATGGACGAGCGGCCCTCGCGCATCACCGTCGAACACGGCGACGTCGACCGGGTGACGGCGGTCGGCTGGGAGGTCCGGGACGCACCCGCGCTGCGGCGGCTGACCGCCATCCTGGACAAGGCCGGGTTCGCGTACACCCCGATGTCCCAGGAGCTGGCCGATCGGCGCAAGGTCGAGGCCGGTATCTGCATGAAGGATCCTGGCGGCACCCCGCTGGAATTCTTCTACGGGCCGGTGCTCGAGCACAGCCCCGTGATCACCAAGTACGGCCAGAAGTTCATCACGGGCGACCAAGGCCTGGGGCATGTGGTGATGCCGACGACCAACTTCGACGAATCGTTCGCCTTCTACACCGAGACGCTGGGATTCCTGTCCCGGGGCGCCTTCCGGATGCCGGCACCGCCGGAAGCAGGTCCGCTGCGGATCCGGTTCATGGGTGTCAATCAGCGCCATCACAGTCTGGCGATCATGCCCAGTATGGAGGGCCGTGATCCGGGGCTGATCCACGTGATGGTGGAGGTGGACGAACTCGACGCGGTCGGCCGTGCCTACGACCAGGTGATGGCCCGCGATTTCCCGGTGTCCTCGACACTGGGCCGGCATACGAACGACAAGATGATCTCCTTCTACGTACGGGTACCCGGCGGCTGGGATATCGAATACGGCACCGGCGGCGTGCCTGTCGACGAGACCTATTACACGGCCGAGGAGATCACCGCCGACAGCTACTGGGGTCACGAATGGCTGTGGGCCCGGGAGATGAAGGAAGCCCAGCGCGCCGCGGAAGCCGGCAACGGAGAGCCGGCGCGAGCCTGATTCAGCATTGGCAGCTCACGGGCCTCATAGGCACATGGTGGCCGAAACGGTGCACGCACCACAGGAATACAGGCGGCGGGTTCCCAGGTCGGCGACGGCAGGACTCGAATTGGTGGACCACTGGGTGGGAACAAGCGCTCGACTCATGCCGCAGAGCACTTAATTTGACTTCGAACACCGGTACCTCAGCGAGGGAAGTGAATGTGGTGACAAACCAGGACAGCGATTTCGATGCCGTCGTCGTCGGTGCCGGGATCTCCGGCCTGTACGCGGTGTACAAATTCCGGCAGCGTGGTATGCGAGTGCACGGATTCGAATCCGCCGAGGGAGTGGGCGGCACCTGGTATCACAATCGCTACCCGGGCGCACGGTGCGATGTCGAGAGCATCGACTACTCGTACTCGTTCGACGAGGAGTTGCAGCAGGAATGGACCTGGACCGAACGGTTCGCCACCCAAGAGGAGATCCTGCGCTACCTCGACCATGTCGCCGATCGCCACGATCTCCGGTCGGCCTACGATTTCCTGACCCGGGTGACCTCGGCCGTCTACAACGAAGAGGCCGGCCGGTGGACCGTCACCACCGATACCGGGAAATCCGTGACGGCCCGCTTCTGCATTATGGCCACCGGCGTACTGTCGGCCACCAACAAACCGGATATCCCCGGCCGCGACACCTTCGCTGGCGAGACCTATCACACCGGTGAATGGCCGCACGAACCGGTGGACTTCACCGGCAAACGCGTAGGCGTCATCGGGACCGGGTCCTCAGGCATCCAGGCCATTCCGATCATCGCCGAAGAAGCCGATCAGGTCGTCGTATTCCAGCGGAGCCCCAATTATTCGATCCCCGCCGGCAATCGGCGCCTGACCGACGATCTGCTCGCCGAGGTGAAAGCCAATTATGCCGAGCGGCGGCGGCTGTCCCGGATCAGCGGCGGCGGCACACCGAACAGCCCACACCCCAAGGGCGCGATGGAGGTCGACGGGGCCGAGCGGACCCGTATCTACGACGAATGGTGGCAGCGCGGCGGATATCTGTTCACCAAAGCGTTCCCGGATCAAATGGTGAGCAAGGCGGCCAACGACACCGCGCGCGAATACGTCGAGGCAAAGATCCGGGAAATGGTGGAGGATCCGGAGATCGCTGATCAGCTGATCCCTACCGATCACCCCATCGGCACCAAACGGATCGTCACCGATACGGGATACTTCCAGACCTACAACCGTGACAACGTCACGCTGGTCAACCTGCGGCGGACGCCGATCACCGAGATCACCGAATCCGGTGTGCGCACCGCCGACGCTTCCTACGACCTGGATATCCTGATCTTCGCGACCGGTTTCGACGCGATGACCGGTTCGCTGTCGCGGATCGATATCCGCGGCCGGGACGGACGGGAACTCACCGCGGAGTGGTCGGCGGGGCCACGGACTTATCTCGGGCTGGCCGTCGACGGTTTCCCGAATATGTTCATCATCTCCGGTCCGGGCAGCCCCAGTGTGCTCGCGAATATGGTGCTGATGGCGGAACAGCACGTCGACTGGATCGCCGACTGCCTCGACCATCTGGATTCCCACGGAATCGCCTCGATCGAGGCGACCCGGGAAGCGGCCGACGACTGGGTGGCCGAATGCAATGAGAAGGCCGCGGGAACTCTTTTCCCGGCCGCGAATTCCTGGTATCTGGGCGCGAACATTCCGGGTAAACCACGTGTATTCATGCCTTATATCGGCGGTTTCGGAACCTACAACGCGATCTGCGCCGAGGTGGCGGCGGCCGGATACAAGGGTTTCGCGCTCGACGGCCGAGCAGCGGGCAACTGAGCTTGCCGCACCGAATTCATGGCGCGAGCGCGCTTTCCCGTATGTCGAAGAGTGAGGACGTGGTCGAGATGGGCGGACAACGAAGGCCCGACCTGCATCCGGATGTCGAGGCGATGCTGATGGCGCTCGAATCGTTTCCCGATGTCACCCAGCACACCGCGGCGGAGGTACGCGAGATCATCGCATCGCGTCGCGCACCGTTGACGCGCGAGCCGCAGATGCGGATGGCCCAGGACCGGACGATCGACGGGCCGGGCGGCGAGCTGGCTGTTCGCGTCTACGTGCCGCACGGCGGCACCGGTACGCGGCCGGTGGTGGTTTTCGCCCACGGCGGTGGTTTCGTCTTCTGCGATCTCGACAGCCACGACGAATTCTGCCGGTCGATGGCCGAGGCGGTGGATGTCGTGGTCGTCTCGGTCGACTACCGTCGAGCCCCCGAGCATCCCGGACCGGCTGCGCTGGAGGATATGTACGCCGCCCTGCGCTGGACCGCCGAACACGCATCCCAGTACGGCGGCGACCCGAACCGCTTGGTGGTGGCCGGTGACAGCGCCGGCGGCAATCTGGCGGCGACGGTGAGCCTGGCCGCCCGCGATCGCGGTGGCCCGGCGATCGCGGCGCAGGTCCTGCTGTACCCGGTGATCGACGACGATTTCACCACCGAGTCCTACCGGCTCTACGGCGAGAACTACTACAACACCACCAAAGCAATGCGCTGGTACTGGCAGCAGTACGCCCCGAACGGAACCGACAGCCCGTACCTGGTGCCCACCCGCGCCGAATCACTGGCCGGACTACCCCCGGCCATCGTCGCCACCGCCGAACTCGATCCACCGTGCTCGGCCGGCGACGACTATGCCCGTCGGCTCGCCGCCGCCGGGGTCCCGGTCACTGCGCACCGGTTCGACGGACTCTTCCACGGTTTCCTCACCTTCCCATCGCTGTCGCTCACCGGCCCGGCCCGCGAGAAACTCTGGCAGATGATGCGGGATGCGCTCGCAGCTTCCGGCAACTCGTCCGCCGAGGTGCGCGGTGCGGCCGGGTGACCGCCGCCGAACAAGGACCGGAGCGGACGCGACACCAGTGAGCAGGGAGAGGAATATGACACAGCGACTGGCGGGCCGGACAGCCCTGGTGACCGGTAGCAGCCGTGGAATAGGCCGCGCTATCGCACAGCGGCTGGCGGCCGAAGGCGCGACCGTCGTGGTGACCGCCCGGTCGGCGTCGGCGCCGACACCGTCGGTCCGGGCGGGCGAAGCCCAGCTGCTGTCCGGTTCGCTGGGCGAGACGGTGCAGATGATCGAGAGCGCCGGCGGTAAGGCCATCGCGATCCCTGCCGATCTCGAGGACGCCGAGCAGCGTGCCGGACTGGTCGACCAGGTCGTCGATGCGGTAGGTGGCATCGATATTCTGGTGAACAACGCGGGATTCGCGGACTACAGCTCGATCGCCGAGATGAGCGACGACACTTTCGATCGTACAGTCGAGCACTATCTGAAGGTTCCGTTCGTTCTCAGCCGCGCCGCAATACCGCATATGCGTCAGCGTGGTGGTGGCTGGATCGTCAATATCGGATCCTCGACCGGGCTCGACCCCATCCGACCGTTCCGTGAGTACAACAAGACCTCCGGCGATGTCGTCTACGCCTCCGCGAAAGCCGGGCTGCACCGGTTGACCCAGGGGCTGGCCGCGGAAGTGCTCGACGACGGTATCGCGGTCAATGCGGTCGGGCCGTCGACGGCCATCTTGACGCCGGGTGCGGCGGCGCTGCTACCGGACGGCTACGACACCGAACCCGTCGAGTACCTCGTGCAGACGGTGCTGGAGATGTCCACGGTGCCGGCGGCGGAACGCACCGGACTGGTCGCGTTCAGCCTGCACTACCCGTACGCGACGAACACCCCTGTCATGTCGCTCGACGGACGCACCGAACTGCCACGCCGGCAGCCGCCGACCTGGGCCAACCCCAACATCCGTCCGGAGGGAATTTGATGGCCACCGCTGCGAAGGAACGGTTTTCGGGGGGGACCGCCGTGGTCACCGGTGCCGCGGCGGGGATCGGAAGAGGTCTGGCGCAGCGGCTGGGTGAGTACGGAATGTTCGTCGTCGTCGCTGATATCGATACCGGCCGCGCCGCGCGGGTCGCGGCGGAGATCGTCGAAATGGGCGGCCGCGCGGAAGGGTTCGGCGTCGATGTCGCCGACGCGGCGCAGGTCGAGGCGTTGGCGGCGACGATATTCGAGCGCTACGACAGTGTGGAACTGCTGATCAACAATGCCGGTGTCGAATCATCCGGCCTGCTGTGGGAAATCGAGCCGCAGCGGTGGCAGCGGGTGATGCAGATCAACGTGGACGGCGTCTTCTACTGCCTGAAATCGTTCGTGCCGCGGATGATCGACGCCGGGACGCCGGCCTGTATCGCCAACCTCTCCTCGGTCGGCGGACTCAACACCGTGGCGGTGCAGTCGCCCTATATCGTCAGCAAATTCGCGGTACAGGCGATGACCGAATGTCTGCACCAGGATCTGTCCATCGTGAATGCGCCTATCCAGGTCAGTGCGGTCGTGCCGCATTCCATCCGCAGCGAGATCTTCCTCGCGGCGCAGCGCGAGGCGCCCACGGCCAACTCCACGGCCAACGCCGTTTTCGCCGCTATGCAACGCGACAACGTGGAGAAAGGGCTTGATCCACGCGACGCTGCCGCCCATATGCTCGAACAGATCGCCCGCGGTGATTTCTGGGTCTTCTCCGACGACGAGATGTGCACCGAGGCGGTGGCCCGGCGCGGCCGGCAGCTCCTCGACCATGCCCCTCCCTCGAACCCACGCGATATGCTCGCCCGGATGGGCGTGCCGCTTCCGGAAGGCAGCTCATGACCGACACCATGGACACCGGTATCGACACCGCGACGGACCCGGAAACTCTGCTGTACAACGCGATTGCGGAAGCCGACCCAGCTCCGCTGCTGATGTCGATGGTGCACGTGACCGGGGATATCGGTCTGCTCGAGGAATTCGGCGCTCGGCTCACGATCACCGAACCCGGCAATCACTACCGCACCGGCGCGCGCCCGGCCACCCCGCCCGGCACCTACCCCGACGACGTCGTCGCCGATATCCGTGCCCGCGCCCGCGAGGTCCTTACACCGGAACTCGAACCGAAGCTCGGCGTACCCGACGACGAACTGTTCGGCCGGATGGCCACCGTGTGCACCTCGGAACGAGTGGACGCCGAATTCCTTCCGCTGCTGCTGGAACAGGCGGGCTTCATCAAGGACCGGCGACATGTGCGGGTGACCACCGCCCCTCCTGCCGATTTCGAGGTCATCGTGATCGGCGCCGGGATGGTCGGTATCAATGCGGGAATCAAACTGGGTGAGGCCGGATTCCCGTTCACCATCTTCGAGGAACGCGACGATATCGGCGGTACCTGGCATCGTAATACCTACCCCGGTGCGGCCGTCGACACGCCCAGCCACTACTACTCCTACTCGTTCGAACTGAATCCGAACTGGTCGAGGTACTACCCGACCGGCGTCGAGTATCAGGACTATCTGCTCGACGTGGTCGAGAGGTACCAGTTGCGCGAGCATATTCAGTTCGGCACGCGAGTGCGGTCGGCCACCTGGCTGACCGAGGAGAACCGGTGGGAGGTAGTGACCGAGGATCGGGCCGGTACCGTGCGCAGGCATCGGGCGCGCGCTGTCGTCACCGCGCTGGGCATGCTCAACGCGCCCAATATCCCCGATGTGCCGGGAGCAGACAGCTTCACCGGCACGATCACGCATACAGCCGAATGGAATACCGACCTCGACCTGCGCGGCAAGCGGGTCGTAGTCCTCGGAACAGGCTGTACTTCGGTGCAGGTTGTGGCGAACATCGTCGATGAGGTCGAATCCCTGGACGTCGTTGTCCGCAGCCCGCACTGGCTGGTTCCCGAGAAGGCCGTGGGCGGCGAAGTGCCCGAGGGCGAGAAATGGGCGATGGCCCACCTGCCCTACTACGACCGGTGGTTCCGGCTCCGGACATACTGGTTCGCTTCGGACAACCTCTACGTGCTGCCCCGGATCGACAAGGAGTGGGCCGCTACGCACCTATCGGCCTCACCCGCCAACGATATGGTGCTCAACACGGCGTTGGAGTATCTGCAGAAGAGTTTCCCGGATCGCCCCGACATGATCGAGAAACTCACGCCCGATTTCCGGCCGTACTCGAAACGGATCGTGAAGGATCCCGGATTCTTCGCGGCACTGAACCGCGACCATGTGAACCTGCACCGCGCGTCGTTCCGTGAGATCACCCCGGACGGTGTTGTCACGACGGAAGGGACGTTCATCCCCGCCGACGTGATCGTGCTCGCCACCGGATTCCAACTCCAATTCACCACCGCGATCGATATCACCGGCCGAGATGGCCGTACCCTGGCCGACATATGGAAGGGTGGCGAGGACCCCCGGGCGTACCGGGGCGTGCAGGTGTCGGGTTTCCCCAACCTGTTCATCACCGCCGGCCCCAACTCGGCCCCGAACCACGGTGCCGGTCACAACATCACCGGTGAGGAGCAGGTCCACTACCTCATCGAATGCCTGCAATACCTGCTCGAGAACGAGCATGCCGCCATGGATGTCTCGCAGTCGGCGCAGGACGAATACAACCGCAGGGTCGACGAAGCGCTCGATGAAACAGTATGGGTGCACCCCGGCGCGGAGACCAACGGGTACTACCGCAACAGCTCGGGCCGGGCTGTCGTTCCCTGCCCGTGGCGCCTGGTCGACTACTGGACCTTGATGCGCGAACCACAACCCGAGGACTTCATTTTCCTCTCTGACGGGAAGGCCAGGAAATGACCGACCCGCAAGTCCCTGACGCTCTCACCCCCGCCCGCCTCGGCCCGGTGACCCTCCGGAACCGGATCATCAAATCAGCGACCTTTGAGCATATGTCTCCTGGTGCGCTGGTCAGCGATGAACTCATCGATTTCCATCGTCGGCTGGCGGCCGGCGGAGTCGGGCTCACCACCGTCGCCTACTGCGCGGTCGCTCCGGAGGGCCGCACCGAAGTCGACCAGCTCTGGATGCGCGATGAGGCCGTCCCCGGGCTGCGCCGGCTCACCGATGCGGTGCACGAGCACGGTGGCGCTGTATCCGCGCAGATCGGACATGCCGGGCCGGTCGCGAATGGGAAATCGAACGGGCTGCCCGCACTGAGCGCGTCCCGGCGGATCACGCCGATGGGTCCGCGTATCACCCATGCCGCGACACTGGGCGATATCGCCAGGATCCGGGAAGCGCACGGTACGGCGACCCGATACGCTATCGAATCCGGTTTCGACGCCGTCGAAATCCATTTCGGGCACAACTATTTCGCGAGTTCCTTCCTGAGCCCGCTGCTCAACAAGCGCACCGATTCCTACGGCGGCTCTCTGGGCAACCGGGCCCGGTTGGTGCGCGAGACCGCCGCCGAGGTCCGTGCGGCCGCCGGTGACCGGATCGCGGTGATCGCGAAACTCAATATGGACGACGGCGTGCCCGGCGGTTTCTGGCTCGACGAGGCGATTCAAGTCGCGCGATGGCTCGAAGAAGACGGCAGCCTGGACGCCATCGAACTGACCATCGGTAGTTCGCTGCTCAATCCGATGTACTTGTTCAAGGGTGACGCGCCGCTGGCCGAATTCGGCGCGGTGATGCCGCCGCTGATGCGGTTCGGGGTGAAGCTGGCCGGGAAGTACTTTCTGCACAGCTACCCGTACGAGGATCTGTTCATGCTCGATGCGGCACGCCAGATCCGCGCCAACGTGGATATGCCCCTGGTACTGCTGGGCGGAATCACCGACAAGACCGCGATGGACACCGCGATGGCCGAAGGTTTCGAGTTCGTCGCCATGGCCCGGGCGCTGCTGCGTGAACCGGACCTGATCAATCGGATCCGCGCAGACCACGAAGCGAAATCGCTGTGCATCCACTGCAATAAGTGTATGCCGACGATTTTCTACGGTACGCACTGCCCGCTGGCCACTCCGAGGGTAGCGGCCGGCTAGCCGACGCGGGATACGGCGCGCATCGATCCGGGCGTTCCGGTGACCGGGAGGCACCGGTCCCGCCGGTGGCGGAGCCGATACCGTCGCATCGTGCCGATGCCGAGCATGAGGAGTAATCGAATGATGCGCGATTCCGGTATGCGGGGGTGGACGTGATGACAATGCGTCCGCTCGCCTGCGAAAAGTGCGGTACTCGGGTCCTGGTGGAAAAGTTCAGTCCGGTCCATACAGCGGTGCAATGGACCGCCGACGCTCGGGAATGCCCGGTGATCTCGGCCCGTAGGCTGGGCATCGGCGAACGGGAACGCGGATGCGAGGCCCTGCACCGCAGCATCGATCACGCGGTGCGGGAGCACGAACTGTACGAATCCCGGATCGAACTGCCTCGTGACGACGCGATACCCAGGCTGCATTGACGGGCGCTGTTCCGGGACTTCGACGGCGTGTGATCCGTCCGGTGCAGCGGTAACGGTGCCGGCCGCCGGTTTTGAGGGCGTGCTGTGCCGCTGACCGGGAGTATGCGCCGACAAGCTGCCGTACCGGTGGCAGGCTCGGTATCCATGAGTACCCCAGTCGATTCCCGAACCGTTCCCGAATTGCGTGAGCTGCCGACCGAGCGCGGCGTTCTGCGGTACCGCGAGGCCGGGGACGGCCCGCCGCTGTTGCTGCTGCACGGGTCGGGTCCCGGTGTCACCGGGTGGCGCAACTTCGGCGGTAACTTCGCCACCTTCGCCGAGCATTACCGGACCCTGGTCCTGGAACTGCCCGGATTCGGTGTCAGCGACGATTTCGGGGCGGTGCACCCGATGATGTCCGCCCAGCAGGCGGTCACCGCGTTCCTCGACGGGCTCGGGCTCGACCGGGGCCGCATCATCGGTAACTCGATGGGCGGATTCGTGGCCACCGATTTCGCGCTCGCCGCCCCCGACCGGGTGGAGCGGCTGGTCACCATCGGCGGTATCGGGACGCCGGTGCTCAGCCCGCAGCCGGGGGAGGGCATCATCCGGCTCAGCGAGTTCGTCGACAACCCCACCCGTGAATCCCTCATGGCGTGGCTGCGCTCGATGGTGTTCGACCAGTCGCTGGTGACCGCGGAACTGATCGAACAGCGCTGGGAGCAGGCCACCGATCCGGCGACGCTGGAGAATTCCCGCCGGATGTACAGCAGTGCGGCGCTGGCCCGGATGGCCGCGGCCGCGCGCAGTGTGGATGCCACCCCGAACTGGGCGAAACTGGGCGGGCTCGCGGTACCGACCCTCGTCACCTGGGGACGCGACGATCGGGTCAGCCCCGTCGATATGGCGTTGCTCCCGATGCGCACGCTCCGCAACGGAGAGGTGCATATCTTCCCCAACTGCGGCCACTGGGTGATGATCGAGCAGAAAGAAGCCTGGGAAGCTACCGTCCTGGCGTTCCTGCGCCGCTGACGCGAGGGCCTTCCTCGGTTGCCGAGATGAGTTCCGGCGCCGGGTCGATCACCGGCGCCGGAATCGCGCAGAAGCTGTGGCAGATACGGTCTTTGACGATCTGGTTCGGGCTTTCGGGATCGAACCATTGATCCACCATGGCCCAGTGCACCGGATGGTTCATATAGGGTCCGAGCAGCCCGTCGACGTCGGTGAATTCCTGCTCCCAGACATGCGTCCATTGCGAGGTGCCCGCGGCCCGGTCGACGCGGCTGAGCTGCCACGCCCGGATCGCCGGGATATGGTGCGGCATCTGCAGCGTCGCGTGTTCGAACCGCGCGATCTCCGCCGGTGCGGCGGCATCGTCCACGCGTAAGAGCAGGGTGCGGTATACCGTCGACGGGCCCGCGTCCCGCCGTTGCCCGGACCGGCCGTCAGGGTACTCGACGGAGTCGATATGTTCGATCGCTGAGCCGATCATGGCCTCGTCGACGGTATCGCGGTGCGCGAGCCAGGCGGATTTCGACGCAAATCGGAAATGCGCAAGAAGATCGCCACCGTTGCGGACGCCCGGAAGAGTCCGGGCGACCAGTGGCTTCCGGACGTATGCCGCTTCGGCTGCCGCGGTGATGCGTTTGATTGTCATGTTCGTGGTTATCTCGTCGACAGGGTCAGCGAGGTGTAGCAGGAACGTCACCTCATACATCGCACAGCCCTTCCACGTCCTCGGCGCGGCCCGCCATGGAACGGGTCCGTTCGACGATCATCGGCGCCATCGATTCCCACCACTGGGCCGGTTCGGGATCGTGCCGGGCCCTGATGGTCGCCGCCCACCATGCCCTGGGGCCCTGCACCGTCCAGGTGGCGGTGACGGTGTTCGTCTCACCGTCGATCCAGGCCGGTGGGCTCACCAGGATCCGGTCGAGGGTCAGTCCCCGCTCGCGTGCCCGCGGTGCGTAGCCGCCGAGATACGCGTCGATGAAGGCGCGTGCACTGCCGGGTCTGAGCACGATCCGGTCGACGATATATATGGTGCGGTGGTCCATGAACCGAACGTAGGCGCTACCGTCCGGGCCGGAACCGGTGTCTCCCGGTGGCCGGGAGCGGTCGTCCTCGAAGGCCTTGTAGGCTGCACGATCATGGCCGCCGACCTCGATTCGTACCCCGACTTGCCCGCGACCAGTTGGGCTGTCCTGGGCATGTTGTCCTTCGGCGAGGAACTGACGGGCAACGATCTGAAGAAATGGGCGGATTGGAGTATCGGCTTCTTCTACTGGAGCCCGTCGGTGAGCCAGGTGTACGGCGCGCTGGAGAAGCTCGAGGATCTGGCCTTGGTGGGGTCCCGGGTGGTTTCCGACGAGGGCGTGCGTGGTCGGCGCCTCTACCGGATCTCCGAGATCGGCCTTCGCGCGTTGCGGAACTGGTCGCGCGATGCCGAGGTCGAGATGCCGGTGCTCAAACACAGTGTGATGCTTCGCCTGTACCTGGGACACCTGCACGACCCCGATCAGCTGAAAGAGATCGTGCACAGGCATATCGAGAACCTGCGCGAGCGCGCCCGGCAGGCGCGGTCGCACGCCGACCACTCCGAACCGGAACCCGCGTGGGCGTTCACCCAGATGAGCCTGCGCTGGTCGCAACGGTATTTCGCGGCCGAGATCGAACTGGCCGAACAGTTACTCGCCGAGATCGATGATGTGGCCGCCCGGTATCGCGAATCGGCGGTACGCGACGAACACGATATGCCGATGCCACGGCAGCCGGGTAGGTGGCGCACGGTCGGGGAAGATCTCTCCGACCGTGCATGAACACGCCGAATCAGCCGGTCAGCCCTCGGTCAGGACGCTGGGCGCGGTGGGCAGGGAGCGTAATATGTTGCGGCGCTGCAGTGTAGGCGTAACGCGCACTCCGGCGGAGACGCTGCGCCAGATCGCGTGTGCGGTGAGCTGGACGGGACTGATCATCCGGCTGTCGAAGGTCATCCGGGTCAGCGGTCCGCAGATGGAGACCGCTGTGGTTGCCTCACCTGCTGGGCCGATCGGTGCGGCGATACATCCGAAACCGCTCAAAATGCCGTTGCGCTCGGTGGCGTAGCCGAGGTCGCGGATCCGGGCGTCCGCCGGCATGTCACCGCCGTTGAAGGCCAGCAGTGCTTTTCCCAGTGCAGTCTGCCTAGCCGGCAATCGCCCGCCCACTCGGGTCGGAACGAGCCCTGCGAAACGACCGCCGGTCTTGTCGAGGTATACGACATCGTCGCCGTCGAGTACCGCCAGGTGTACCACCAGTCCGGTTGCCCGATAGAGATGGTGGAGGTGCTCGCTGGAGGCAGCATGGATCCGATCCTGGTGTACCGCGAGCGAGCCCAGTTCGACCAGCCTGATTCCGAGACTGTAGCTGCGTCCTTCCCGTCGAAGCCAGCGCAGGTGAACGAGCCGGTCAAGCATTCGATGGGCGGACGAGCGGGGTAAGCCGGTGCGGAGGACGACGTCCGCCAATCCGAGGCTTTCGCTCCCGTCGAAGGCGTCCAACACGAGCGAGATGCGGTCGAGAATCGCACTGGGGGTCGCGGCCGTACCGGGCTGCATCTCCTGGCTGGTGATAGTCATGCTGTGGCTCCCTTGCCTACCTACGCCATCGCTCTGACATGGCTATTTCTAATAGGAAATATTGCCATATACCCGTCGGTATGTGAAGCAGCTCACGAAACGTGGTGGTCGTAGCTGTACCCGCCCGGACGTGGCGAGGCACACCAGTGCCCACGGCCGAGCCGGCCCGCCACCCCGGTTCCCGGTGTTGTTTCGGTGAGCGGACACCCGCGGGCGGAGACGACAAGGCATATCGGAGGATCGGAGCATGGGACGAGGTATTCCGACAGCTCAGCAGATCCGTGAGATTCCTGCCGCGCTCTCCGCGGCGGTGACCGCGCATGAGATCGATGACAACGGCCATATGAATGTGGTGCATTACCTGGACCTCAGCTCACAGGGCGCGGACGTGCTGATGCGTGAGCTGGGCGTGAACGAGAGTTACCGCGCGCAGCGGCGGCTCGGGGTGTTCACCGCCGAACACCATCTTGTCTACTACAGCGAACTACGCGAGCGCGATCCGTTCACCGTGCACGTCCGGGTCCTCGAACGCAGTGATAAGGCGATCCATCTGATGACCTTCCTGGTGGACGACAAACGCGACGTACTGTCCAACACGCTCGAGATCATGCTGGTGCACGTCGATCTCGACAAGCGCCGCGCAAGCCCGGTCCCGGACAACCTTGCGGCGGCTCTTGATCGCAAAGTAGCGGCGGGCAATGCGCTGACCTGGCCGGCGCCGGTATGCGGTTCGCTGCGCATCCGACGCTGACCGCCGCGGAGCCCGGGGCCCACGAGAGCATGCGGCCGGTGACCGGGCCGGGCACGCTCACGGTGGGCGTGCCCGACGATGCGGTCAGGCCGGCGGGCGCTCTACCACGTGCAGGGCGCCGGAGGCCGCGGCGCCCCGGATGGTTTCCCGCAGCTGCGAGCAGCCCGCCAGGGAAGGCCCCGGCATCGGTGCCGCGCCGAGTTCCCGGCACGTCGACAATGCCTCCGCGTTCCACTGGACGCTGGTCTGGTGCCAGCTGCTCTTCCGTACCAGCAGTTCGGCGGCGCACGCCCGACAGCGCAGCGGCTGCATGGGCGTATCGAGCAGGCGATTGTCGGCGCGGCCGGTGGTCATGTTGCCGAGCCCGCCGCGTCGGCCTGCCGCGCGAGGTTCTCCGCGATCTCCCGGTTCCAGGCTTCCAGCGGGCGAGTGGTGTCCAGTTCGAACTCGAAACGGTCCACCATTTCGGGCTTGATATCGGCGATATCGACGTAGAACTGTTCGTACCAGCGCCTCAGTTGGTACACGGGCCCGTCCTCCTCACACAGCAGTGGATTGTCGATCCGAGCCTTGTTCTTCCAGATCTCTACGTCCTGCTCGAAACCGAGCTGGACCCAGTCACCCAGAGCCACGGCTGTCTGAATCGCCGCTTCTTCCGGAAGATTCGGTGACTTCTCCACGATGATGCCGTACTGCAGGACGAACGATTCCGAATCGATGGGGTAGTGGCAGTTCAGCAGCACGGTCCGCACGTCGCCGTACTCGAAATGGTATGTGAGGTCGTCGATCATGAACGACGGGCCATAGTAAGAAGCCACCGAGGACGTCCCGAGCATTGTCGGCTGCCCCTCCGGAGCCGGGAAGTCGTCGCGGGCACCGCTCTTGAAATACTGCGTGGCGATCGGCCCTTCGAAAACGTTCTTGAAATACGTGGGGAGCGATCCGTGGATATAGAAGAAGTGAGCCATATCGACCACGTTGTCGATGATCTCGCGGCAGTTCGTGTTCACGACGGTGGTGTACCAATGCCAGTCGGTCCACTTATCGCTGCTCGCACCCTCGATCCGCGGAATCGCCACATCCTCGGTCGGCGGTTTGCCTTCCGGGTCGTTCCAGACGAACAGCATGCCGTCCTGTTCGAGCGTGGTCCATGCCCGGGTGCGTGCGAGCGGGGGAACCCGCCGGGCGTAGGGGATCTGCTTACAGCGGCCGTCGCCACCCCAGCGCCAGTCGTGGAACGGGCACGCGATCTCGTCGCCCTTGATCTCGCCCTGGGTGAGATCGCCGCCCATATGCCGGCAGTACGCGTCCAGCACGTTGAGCGCCCCGTCGGCGCCGCGGAATATCACGAGCTTGGTCCCGAAGGCCTGTATTGCGTGTGGTTTTCCGGTGGGGAAATCACGAAGCAAACCCAGACAATGCCAGCCGCGGGCGAACCGCGTGGGCGCGGCCTCGGCTTCGATCCGGCGAACATCCTGGTCCGGTTGCGTCGTTGTCATATCGACTCTCCTCGAGGCAATGGTGCGGAAGCGGGCTGGGACACCGGAGAAACGGGTTGCTTCCGCGACTCCTCGGTTGTAGCAACCTTGCGCACGGTGAAAGGGGTCACATTTCACTGACTGGAAGATTGACGCGGCCATCTCGGTGAACGGAACGCGGGCCCGCCGCGCCCGGATGTTCCTGTCACCATTCGCTCCGTCGGGAAAAGAGCAATGCACTGATCACCGCCACACGCCGTGGGCGGCCACCTGGTCGGCCACGGGGCGCGTCAGTTGCGGTGAGAAAGGGTATCCCCATGAGTTGGGTGGATTCGGCGGTCGAATGGGACGAACGATGCGAGGTGCTGGTCCTGGGGTCCGGCGGTGGCGGGCTGACCGGGGCCTATACCGCCGGGCGGGAAGGACTACACGTCATCGTCGCCGAGGCCACGGACAAGTTCGGCGGTACCACGGCGTATTCCGGTGGCGGAATGTGGTTCCCGGGAAACCCGGTACTGCGTCGGGCGGGCGACGACGATACGCCGGAGCAGGCGTTGGAGTACTTCCGGGCGGTGGTCGGAGACCGGACCCCCGCGGAACTCCAGCGAGCGTTCGTGACCGGCGGCGCTCCTCTCGTGGAGTACCTCGAACAGGATCCGGCTCTGCGGTTCCAGGTGTTGCCCTGGCCCGACTATTTCGGCAAGGCACCGCATGCGCGGGCGCGGGGTCGCCAGATTGTTCCGGTCCCGCTCGACACCGGCGTGCTGGGGGAGTTGGCGGCAGAGGTTCGGGCCCCGCTGGCCACCGACCGCCGCTCCGCGCCGGTGCCCGGCCAACTGGAAGGGGGCCGCGCCTTGATCGGTCGCCTGCTACTGGCATTGCGAGCGCTACCGACGGTCGAGTTGAAGCAGCGCGCGGCATGCCGGGAGTTGATCCGGCTGGACGGCCGGGTGGTGGGGGCTTCGGTGTCCACACCGCAAGGTTTGCGGCGTATCCGGGCAACACGCGGAGTGCTCGTCGCGGCGGGCGGATTCGAGCGGAACACCCGGATGCGTTCGGCTTTCGGGGTACCCGGCTGCGCGCGCGATTCGATGGCCCCGTCCGGGAATACGGGTGCGGCGATGGAAGCCGCAATGGGCATCGGGGCCGATGTGGACCTGATGAACGAAGCGTGGTGGGCACCCGGACTGACCCATCCCGACGGCAGCTCGACGTTCTCGATGTGGTTCACCGGTGGCATCCTCGTCGACAACGACGGCCGCCGGTTCACCAACGAGTCCGCGCCCTACGACCGAGTCGGCCGGGATGTTCTCGCGGCAATGGACTCCGGCCGCCTCGACCTGCCCTACTGGATGGTATACAGCGGCACAGCCGATCTCGCTCCTCCTGTGCTGTTCGCCGGTATACCGCTGGACGAACCCGAGGCGTACCTAGCGGCCGGACTGTGGCATCGCGCCGAGACTCTCGCCGAGCTGGCCGAACATATCAGGGTACCGCCGCAGACGCTGACCGAGACCGTGCAGCGTTTCAACGCTGCCGTTGACGCGGGCACGGATCCGGATTTCCAGCGGGGTGGCGAGCCCTACGATCGGTCGGTGCCCGGTTACCCGAACCCGCTGGTACGGATCGACGGCGGCCCGTATTGCGCCGCGGCATTCGGCCTGTCGGACCTGGGCACCAAGGGTGGACTGCGGACCGACACCGCCGGCCGGGTTCTGGATGCCACGGGGTCGGTGATTCCCGGGCTGTATGCCGCGGGCAACTCGATGGCGGCGGTGAGTGGCAGTGCCTATCCGGGCGGGGGGAACCCGATCGGTGCCTCGATGGTGTTCGCGCACCTTGCCGCGCTGGACATGGCGGCCGCGACCGGGATGCCGGGTGTGCCCGCTGTGCGGCGGTCCGAACCCACGCCCGGCGAGTTCAAATCGGCGCTGAGCAGATTTTGTTCCGGTGTCACCATCGTGACGGCGATCGGTGCGGACGGCCCGGTCGGCTTCAGCTGCCAGTCGTTCTCCTCGCTGTCGCTGGAGCCTCCGTTTGTCAGTTTCTGCCCGGCGGTGACCTCGACTTCCTGGCCCCGGATCCGGGCTGCGGGCAGATTCTGCGTGAATGTACTCTCCGCCGACCAGGACGAAATCTGCCGTGCCTTCGCCCGCAGCGGTACCGACAAGTTCGCCGGAGTGGAGTGGATACCGGGCGACAACGGCGCGCCGCGGCTGGCGGGGTCGCTTGTGTCGCTGGAATGCACGCTGGAGGACGAGGTTCCTGGTGGGGACCACACCATCGTAATCGCGCGGGTCACCGCGGTCGGGCCGATCCGGGACGCCGAACCCCTGCTGTTCTACCGGTCTTCGTTCCACGAACTGGCCTTGGAAGCAGTCGGCGCCGGCGCCTACGGCGCGGACACCTGGCGCTGGGGCTGACCGGCCGGCCCGTCAATCGTCGCCCGAGTCGTCTCATTGATCGCGAATCGGGCCACTGGCAATGCGCTCGGCGGCGCGGCTCAACCGGCCGGCTGCTGCCGGACGAGCAGGGCCGAGAGGAGGTGGCAACCGCCTCGGCGGCACGGTTCAGTCGCGGGTCGGTGCGTAGCGGAGGGCGAATTCGTGCACACTGGCGACGACGTGATCGAGTTCTTCGGCGGTCATGCCGTGGCTCATACCCAGTGACATACCGCGCTCGAATACTTCGTCGGCGTTGGGCAGCCCGCCCTCCGGCACTCGGTATTCCACTCCGCGCATCATCGGATGCCGGGTGACGTTACCGCTCCAGACGGTGCGGGTATCGATACCCGCGGCCTCCAGGTGGCCCTGCAAATCGGCGCGGGTGAATCCGGCGTCTTCGCGGATGGTGACGGGGTAGCACAGCCAGGCGGTATGGAAATCCGGATTCTGCCGGGGCAGCCGGAACAGTGTGGGGTAGGCGCCGAAGGCTCCGTTGAATGCCTCGAAGATTTCGGCGCGGCGTTGATAGTTCTTGTCGAGCTTGGACAGCTGGACCAATCCGAAGGCCGCACCGAGCTCCGAGGGTTCGAAGTTCCAGGGTAGGACGTCGAAGATGAAGTCGTTGTCGTAGGCGACGCCGTCGAGATCCTCGCGGAAAACCCGGCCGGTGCGCGCGGCTTGGGAGCCGAAAAGGTGCGGTTCGGAGCGCCGCCCCCAGCGGCGCAGCATGAGGCCCTTGTCACGGAGCTGTTCGTCGTCGACACAGACCATTCCGCCGTTGCCCGCGCAGGTGATGATGTGCGACATGGCGAAGCTGGTAACGGTGATATCGGAGCGGCTGCCGGTCTTGGTGCCGCGCAGGGTGGTGCCGATACAGTCGCAGGAGTCTTCGATGACCTTCAGGCCGTGACGGTCCGCGATATCACGGATGGCGTCCCAATCGGGGGCGTTACCGGCCAGGTTCGGCAGCAGGATCGCCTTGGTCCGGTCGGTGATCAGCGCCTCGATGGCGGCGGGGTCGGCGTTGTAGGTGTCGGGTTCGACGTCGACGAATACCGGGATCCAGCCGCCGCGGACGATCGGGGAGACATCGGTGGAGAAGGTCAGCGGTGAGGTGATGACCTCCGAGCCCTTGGGCAGGTCGAGCAGTTCGAGCGCGAGGTAGAGCGCCGACGAGCCCGAATTGCACATAAGCCCCAGCTTCTTGCCATAGAGGTCGGCGACCCGGCGTTCCATCTCGGCGACATTCTTGCCGATCTTGAGTGCGAACGGACCGCCCCGCAGAACCTCCAGGCAGGCGTTGATCTCGGCTTCGTCGTGGACGCTGCGTGCGTAGATGACCCTGGTCACGATGAATCTCCTCGTAGTGTGAAATCGGAAAGGGAAATGTCGCCTGGTGTGGCGTCGTGCCGGCTCGTGCGCGCCTGGAGTACTGGCGGCTCGGGCCGGTTGTCTCGTCGGGTCCCGAACGGGGCCCTGGTGGCCGGCGTGGTGCGGCGGCCGTGCTTTCGCGTAGGTGCGTGGTCTGTCGAGGGCCGCCCTCAGCCGTCCGCGAGGTGATCACGCAGGGTGGTGCCTCGATACTGCTTTCGCAGCACACCGCGGTCCTGCAGCCGGGGCACGACCTCGTCGACGAATTCCTGGAGTCCGAGCGGGAGGTCGGCGGGGAGCACGATGAATCCGTCGGCGGCACCGGCCTCGAACCACCTCTGGAGGTCGTCGGCGACCGTATCGGGCGATCCGACGAGCGTACGGTGGCCGATGCTGAGACCCACCCGTTGCGCGAGCTGACGAACGGTCAGTTTCTCCCGGAGGGCGACTTCGGTCAGCAGGGTCGGCCTGCCCACACTGGCGTTGCTGGGCAACGAGTCCCGTAGATCCGGAAAGGGCTCGTCGAGATCGAAACGGGACAGATCGATACCGCCGAAGGTCTGATTCAGGAACTTCAGCGTGGTCTGCTCGCTGATCAGCGACCCCAGTTCAACGGCCAGCTCACGGGCTTCTTCGTCGGTTCGACCGATGATCGGGGTGACGCCCGGCAGCACTTTGACCGCTGAGCGTTCCCGCCCAGCGGCTTCCGCGAGGGCACGCATCGACTCGGCGAACGCGAGCGAGGAGTCGATCGAGTGCTGGGTCGCGAACACCAGATCGGCCACCCTGGCGCCGAGCTTCATCCCGGTCGGTGACGACCCCGCCTGCGCGAGCGGAATCTGGCCTTGTGGGGAACGTGGGATGGTGAGCGGGCCCGCAACCTCGAAGTACCGCCCGTGATGGTCGATGCGATGCAGCTTCGACCGATCGACCCAGATCCCCGCCGCTCGATCCGCGACGATGGCATCAGGGTCCCAGCCGTCCCAGAGCGCCCGGACGACGTCGACGAATTCTTCGCCGCGCACATAGCGGTTCTCGTGTTCGGGGAGTCCTGCCGAACCGTAATTCTCGGCGGCGGCCGGGATCGCGGTGGTCACGACATTCCAACCGGCTCGGCCGTCGCTCAGGTGGTCCAGTGTTGCGAACTGCCGTGCGACCGTGAACGGATCGTTGTATGTGGTCGAACTCGTCCCGATCAGTCCGATGTGGTCGGTGACCACAGACAACGCGGAAAGGATCGGTAGCGGATCGGGGCGGTCGGTGGCGTCGGTTTCGATCGCGGTCGACAGATTCAGCGCGTCCGCGATGAAAAACGCATCGAAGTATCCGTGTTCGGCCGTCCGGGCGATCTGTGCCCAGTGATCGAAGCCGTGCATCCGCTCCGGTGCAGTGCGCGGCGACCGCCACACCGACTGGCCCACCCCCACTCCTTGTGCGAATACGGCCAGGTGCATGAGTCTGCTCATCTGATCGTCTCCTTTCTGCGATCGCGACCGGTGTCCGCCGCTCGCGGGCTGGTGGACAGTTCGGCTGTCCGTCTTCCGGTCACGAGCCGTTCACGTGCGGTGCGTCGAGGAGGGAGAGTTCGTCTGCCGTGAGGGTCAGTGACGCCGCGGCGACCGAATCCAGGATCGACTCGGGGCGGGATGCGCCGGGTATCGGGATGACGACCGCGGACCGATGCAGTTGCCAGGCGAGTGCGACCTGATGAATGCTCACGCCGCGAGCGCGGGCCACGTCGGCAAAGGGCGACCCACTGGCGCCGAGGCTCTTGGCCTGCCGCATCCCGCCGAAAGGACCCCACGACAGGAAGGCGAGCTCGCGCTCTTCGCATCCGCGGATCTCCCGCTCCGCCTGCCGTGCACCCGGTGAGTACTCGTTCTGCACGGACACCAGCGCGTCGCCGAGGATGGACCGAGCCACATCGATCCGATCGATATCGACGTTGGAGATACCGACACGCGCGATGAGTCCTTCGTCATGGAGCGACCGCAGCGCGGACATCGACTCCTCGTAGGGCAGTTGAGGGTCGGGCCGGTGGTGGTGGTACAGCGGGAGGGGGTCGAGTCCGAGCCGCCGGATCGATGCCGTGCAGGCGCGGCGGAGGTGTTCGTAACTGCCGTTCGTCCACCAGGTGTCCGTTTCGGGATAACGGAGGTGACCACCCTTTGTGGCCACAATGATGTCATCCATGGGACCGGGCCAGGACCGGAGAGCGTCCATGAGCGCCAGTTCGTTGACCCCGTCCCCGGCCTCCGCCGGTCCGTAGACGTCCGCGGTGTCGAACAGTCGTACACCGGCGTCGAGCGCGGCGTGGACCGTGCGGCGACCGCGGTCGGCGTCGTAGCCGGTCACCTGTGTGATCGTCATGGCGCCGAATCCGATTGCCGGTACCGTGAGGTCACCCAGTTTCCGGCACGGCAACGAGGTATCGCTCATTTGCCGACCGTTGTCCAGCCGCCGTCGACCGGCAGGCAGATACCGGTCACGAACGTGGCATCGAGTGCGAGATGCTCGATCGACCGGGCCATCTCGTCCGGGGTGCACAGGCGACCCAGCGGTGTCCGTGCCTCCGTGGCCGATACGTCGTAGCCGGTGTCGATCAAGTCCTGGACCATCGGGGTCCGCGTATGTCCGGGCGCGACACTGGTGACCCGGATCAGTGGCGCCCATTCCATGGCGAGGTTGCCGGTGAGTTGGCGCACTGCGGCTTTGGCGGTGCCGTAGTCGGCTTGCCGGTGCCAGCCGCCGTAGGCAGTGGTCGACGAAATCGTGACGATCGATCCGTTCCTGCCGTCCGCGAGCAGCGGCCGCGCGAACGCGGAGGCCACGAGAAACGTCCCCAGGACATGGACATCGAACAGGCGCCGGAGATGTTCGGGGTCGAGTTCCAGCGCCGGGACGTAGGCTCCACGAATTCCGTGACTGGTCACCAGCACATCGGGAGTCGGTGACTGTGCAGATGCCTGCACCACTGCCGATTCCACCGCAGTGCGATCGGTTACATCCACCTGGTAGTAATCCACTCCCTGGTGAGCGGGTGCGGGCTCGCCAAGATCGAGGACGCTCACCTTCAGGCCCCGACCGAGGAAACGTTCGACGACTGCGGCGCCGATTCCGCTGGCTCCGCCGGTGACGACGGCGTGGTATGCGCCCACGATTAGTACTCCTAGTGTGAAAGGGATTCTGTCCGGTGACGTTCGGATACCTCGTCCCGGAAATCGCCGGCCACCCTCCGGGCGGAAGGCCTGAATGCGGTTGAGACAACGGTCGGGTTTCGCGCTTATCGACCGGCTTCCGGAGGCCGGCCCCGCGGCGACCGCCGGACGTGGTTCAACGTATTACCGGCGATGACGAGCAGCAACCAAAGCGTCCACACGGCGGAACGCCCGTTTCGGTGAGCACCGAAACCCATGGTCCCGGTGCTCAGCGCGCGGGCACCGCGAGTGGTTCGCGGAGGTCTTGACCGCGAGTCTCCCGAATGCGGTAGATGGAGACGATCGTGACCACGCCGCAGCACATCGCGAGGACGATCAGCGGAACGCTGCTCGGCCCACTCGCCAACAGCGTGCTTGCGATGAGCGGCGTGAAACCGCCGCCGATCAGTGCCGCCAGCTGGTAGCCCATGGACGCCCCGGTATAGCGGACCGTGGTACCGAACATCTCCGACAGCAATGCACCCAGCGGAGCGAACATCGCCGACTGGATCAATTGGCCCAGCATCATGGCGGTGATCAGCAGCGGGACCGAACCACTGTCGACGAGCGCGTACATCGGCCAAGCCAGCACCACGATGGCGATCGCTCCGGACAGCACGACGGGCCGGCGGCCGATGCGATCGGACAGCGCGGAAAACAGCGGAATGGCGATGAGTGCTGTGGTCGACACGAACAGCAGACCGGTGACGGCGCTCGATCGGTGGTAGCCGATCGAGGTGGCGTAGCTGATCATGTACGTACTGATCAGTGCCGTCAGTGCGAAGGGGCCGATACCGACACCGCAGGCCAGCAGCAGGTTTCCCGGCCGGCGCAGGACCGACAGGAGTGGGATCTGCGGTTTGCGGGTTGTCTCCTCGGCCTCGCGGAACACCGGACTCTCGGCAACGCCGATTCGGATGTACAGACCGGCCGCTAGCAGAATGATGCTGGCCAGGAACGGGATTCGCCAGCCCCACGACATGAGATCGTCCTCGGGAAGCATTGCGACCACGGCCACGACGGCAGTCGAGAGCAACGAGCCGATGGGAGAGCCCATCTGCATGACGCCGTTCCAGAAGCCACGTTTGGACGGATCCGCGTGCTCGGTCACCATCAGAGTGGCCCCGCCCCATTCGCCGCCGATCGCGACGCCCTGGACGACGCGCAGCAGCACCAGCAGCACGGGGGCGACGATGCCGACGACCTGGTAGGTGGGCAGCACGCCGATGAGGAAGCTGGCCGCGCCCATCATCGCCATGGTCAGGACGAGCATGTTCTTGCGGCCGAGCCGGTCGCCGAAGTGCCCGAATACGATGCCGCCGATCGGGCGGGCCACATAGCCGGCGGCAAGTGTGCCGAACGCGGCGATCGTGCCCAGCGCAGGGTTGGATTCCGGGAAGAATACCTTGTTGAAGACCAGCGCGGTCATGGTGCTGTAGAGCAGGAAATCGTAGTACTCGATAGCGGTACCGAGCAGGCTGGAGGCCGCGACCCTGCGCAGCTGCGCTGGGTTGGTGGAAACGGATTCCGGACCGGGTGCCGAACTCATGAAGGGTCCTTCCTCGGAAGTGTTCAGAGCCTCATCCTGAACGGTGGATTCACAGGCGTCTGCGTCCCTTCCTGGTCAGTGGAATTCGCGTTCGGCCGCAGCGGGCGCTCCCGTTTCCGGCAACGTTCCGGTGGTTGAGATTTTCGCGCTCCTGTCGTGGTCTGCGGGCTTACCGTCATCGGCACAGGTACCGGGGCGGAAAACGTGGCACGTCATTGCCAGAGGATCAGGAGAACAGATGAGCAACGAGATACTGGATCGGGTCCGGCCACTGCTGCCTGCGATCCGGGAGCGCGCCGCCGACGCCGACAGGCAGCGGCGGATACCCGCGGAGACGATTCGCGAACTGCGGGACGCCGGGGTCTTCAAACTGCTGCAGCCCAAGCGGTACGGCGGATACGAGCGCAATCCCGCGGACCTGTACGCCGTAGTGCGGGAGGTGGCCGCGGCCTGCCCGTCGACCGGCTGGGTGACCTCCGTAATCGGCGTCCATCCGTGGCAGATCTCGCTGTTCGATGAAGCCGCCCAGGATGATGTGTGGAAGGAAACGCCGGAGGTGCTGGTGTCGTCATCCTATGCACCCACCGGGACACTCACCGAGGTCGAGGGTGGTTACCGGCTGACCGGCCGGTGGAGCTTCTCCAGTGGCAGCGACCATTGCCAATGGGTACTGCTCGGCACGCTGTGCCCGGGCAAGAACGGCGCGCCCCCGGAATACCTCACCGCGCTGGTACCGCGTACGGACTATACGGTCGAGGACGTCTGGAATGTCGTCGGCCTTTCCGGCACCGGTAGCAACGATATCGTCATCGACGACGCTTTCGTCCCCGCCCACCGCGCCTACAGTTCGCTGGAGCAGAATGAGCTGTGGGGCCCGGGCCAAAAGGTCAATACCGCTCCGATCTACAAGATGCCGTTCGGGATGGTTTTCTCCTACGCGATCACCAACGCCATTGTCGGCTGTGCCGAGGGAGCGTATTCCGCGCACGTCGAGCGGATGAAGGAACGGGTGCGCCTCTCGTACGGTGGACAGAAAGTGGCCGCCGATCCGTTCGCGCATGTCCGGGTCGCCCGGGCCGCCGGCGAGATCGAGGCCGCCGCGTTGACCCTGGATCACAACGTCGCCGAACAGACCCGGTACGTCGAAGCGGGGGAGGAGATACCCGAGCGGTTGCGGTTGCGCGCCCGCCGTGATCAGGTGCTGGGCACCGAACGCTCACTGCACGCGATCGAGATGCTGTTCGAGAATTCCGGCGGGCATTCGATCAAACGGGACAACCCCATAGAACGGCATTGGCGCGACGCGCACGCCGGCAGTGTGCACGTGATCAACGATGTCGAACGCGCGCTGGCGATGTACGGTCGCGGGGAGTTCGGGGTACCGATCGACGAGGGTATGTACTGATCGTGTTCTATGACCTGGCCCAACTCCATCATGTCGGTCTCGTGGTCGACGACCTGGAAGAATCGGCCACGACACTGCGTGAACTGTACGGGGTGGACGTGGCACTCTTCGCGGAGGCGCACTACTCCTGCGTGATCGACGGCGTCCAGTACGACACTGTCCAGCGCATGGGCTTGTCCGCGGGACCGCCATTCGTGGAACTGATACGTACGGTTCCGGATTCACCGGTGTGGCAGCCGTGCCCGGGCATTCACCACCTGGGCTTCGTCGTCGAAGATCTCGTGTCCGCCTCGGCGGAGCTGACCGCGCGCGGGGCGCCGTTGTGGATGTCCGGTGGTCGCGCCGGGGTGTCTCCGGGAAGTGCCGTCTACCATCGGGATCCGCTCGGACAGGTGATCGAATTGCTCGACCCGTCGACCGCGGAGCGTCTGGCCGCGCGGCGAGCGACCGCGGAAACGGGCCCTTAGCGCCGCGGCGATCAGCGGCTTTCGCCCCGTGAGCGCCAGGGAGGTCACGGCCGACGGGGCAGCGTGTGTATCGAAAATGCCGGGGCCCCGTTGTTTTCGTTCAGGAAGCGGCGAGCCCTTTCGACGTAGCTGCCCCTCGGCACCAGTGTCCCGCGTCAGCTTCCACTGGATGGAAATTCACGGTGACGGAGTGTTATTGCCGTCGGACACTCGGCGGGGGTCTCCGTGAAAGAAGGCAAACCGTATGCGGGAAAACGAAAAGAACCTGTTCGATCTCAGTGGGAAGGCTGTCCTCATTACCGGGGCGGCGCATGGGCAGGGCGCCGCGCACGCACGGCAGTTGTCGGCCCTCGGCGCGGCGGTGATACTCGGCGATCTCGACACGGCGGCACTCGCGAGTACCGCGGATGCTCTTCTCGGACCTCATTTATCAGTCGAGCTGGACGTTCGTGACGCCGGGGCGTGGCGTACGGCCGTGGACGTGGCGGTGAGTCGGTTCGGGCGAATCGACGTGCTGGTCAACAATGCCGGGGTTCTTCGTAAGGGGCCGTTGTCGGAGTTGTCCGAGGCCGACCTCCGGTTGGTCCTGGACGTCGATCTGATCGGGGCAGTGCTGGGCATGCAGGCCGTGCTGCCCGCGATGGGGGCCGGTGGCTCCATCGTCAATATTGCTTCAACAGCGGGGTTGAGAGGATACGCGGAGGGCCCGGCATATGCCGCGGCGAAATGGGGATTGCGTGGCGTGACTCGTTCGGTCGCGAAAGAACTGGGCGACCGCGGGATTCGGGTGAACACCATATGCCCCGGCGCGATCGACACGGCGATGGTGTCGGAGGAGACGCGCAGCGGGAGGGGGGCGGTCGAGCGATTGCCGATTGCCCGGGTGGGGCGGCCCGAGGAAGTCTCCACCCTGGTCTCCTATCTCGTCAGTGACGCCAGTGCCTACTGCACGGGACAGGACTTCGTGATCGACGGCGGACAAACGGCGTAGTCCGCTGCTCCGCTGCAGGCTGTGAGCTGCTTTACAGCCACGTCATACTGTGGTTACACTCACACCTGTCTTAATCTGACAGATAGACAGAAGCTGACTTTGTTCGGCTGGAGGTATGCATGACAACGGCGCGGATCGGCGAGACCCCCACAGCGATGATCGACCGGGTGGCGTCGATACTCGAATCCTTCGTCGGGCAGCGGCCCCTGACATTGGCGCAGGTGGCGCGTTGTTCGGGGCTGCCGAGGTCGTCGGCGCATCGCATTCTGCAACGCCTCGTCGAGCTCGGCTGGGTAGAACGCAACGAGTTCAAGTACGCGCTGGGGCACCGTATGTTCGAATTGGGTACGCAGTTCACCCGGCAGCGCAGCGTCCACCGGGCGGCTTTACCTGTGATGACCGAACTGCATCGCAGAACCGGCCTCACCGCTCATCTGAGCATGCTGACCGGTGCGGAGATCCTGCACCTCGAACGCGTCGGTGTTTGGCCGGGAGATACCGGTGAATGGGGTGTCGGCGCACGGCAGCCCGTGGCCCGCACCGCTGCGGGCCGGTCGTTACTGGCAGCCATCCCCAAGGGAGAATGGCCTGAGATCGTATTCGGCGCGGCTCCCACTTGTTATACCGTGCGCTCGACCGTCCAACTCGACCGCGATCTGGCCAGAATCCGCGATCGCGGCGGTGTTGCGGTCGACGCGCAAGGTTGCGCGCTGGGAGTGACCGTGGTGGCGTCGCCGATCGCTATCGGAGAGGGCGGGCACTTCGCCCTGTCGTTGTGCGGCCCGACTAAATCCATCCGGACCGAGGTGGTGATCTCCGACGTCCGGCGAGCAGCCGCGGCCGTATGGCGCCAGGCCTCAGGCGTACCGCCACTGCGTGCGCGCACCGCCGACGAAGGGTGGTCCTCCGCGCCCTTCGCACGGGTATCGCGGCCCGTCGGCTCGGCATGGTCATCGGACTCCGCGCCGCTGGTCGGGTGACCGGAGAGCCCTGCTGTCCTGTTGGCTCAGCACACTGCCCGATGGGTCGGCCCTGCACCCTTTGTGGTCGGTCCCGGCTTCAGAACTTGTGATGATTCTGGCTCGCCGCGCGGACCGTGCCCGCCGCCAGAGGGGCGGACGGCCGACGTTCCACCTGGCGGTGCATAACGCCGACCGACCCTGCCACGACTAAGCGATATTCACCGAGGCAGGGTGTCCGTGTGGCCACGACGGTGGGCTCGAGCTGCCCCTAGCCCTGTGCTGTGACCGCAGACTCTGTGGCCTTGGGCGGTTCCGTCGGGAAATGGCATGCGACGTAGTGCCCCGGACCTGTTTCGCGAATCTCCGGTTCGGCCTCGGCGCACAGCGTGGTGGCCCGCGGGCAGCGAGTCCGGAACCTGCAGCCCGAAGGGGGGTCGTGGGGGGAGGGGAGGTCGCCGGACAGTGTGAGCGTGCTCGGCGCGACCTGGGGGTCGGGTTCGGGTACCGCAGACAGCAGCGCGGCAGTGTATGGGTGCGCTGGTTGTGCGTAGAGTGAATCGGGCGGGGCGATCTCGCAGATCTTGCCGAGATACATGACAACCACTCGATCGCTGATGTTCTTGACCACAGCGAGGTCGTGGGCGATGAAAAGCAGTGTGAGGTCGTAGCGATCCTTCATATCCTCGAGCAGGTTGAGAATCTGAGCCTGGACGGAGACGTCGAGGGCCGATACCGGCTCATCGCAGATCACCACTTCGGGTTCGACGACCATCGCGCGGGCAATGGAGATCCGTTGGCACTGCCCGCCGGAGAACTCGTGTGGCCGCCGGTCCGCCGCGGATTTCGGGTCGAGGCCGACCGCATCGAGAATGGCCTCGACCCGCGCGGCGCGCTGGGCGCTGCTGTACCCGCGGGCGATTTCCAAACCCTCGGCCACGATGTGGCGGACCTTGCGCAACGGATTCAACGATGAGATCGGATCCTGGAAGATCATCTGGATCGGCCGGCGGACCGAGCGCAGTTTCCGAGCCGATTTCGTGGTGAGATCATCGCCTTTGAAAAGCACCTGACCTGAGGTGGGCGGTGGGAGCTGCATGATCGCCTTGGCGAGTGTGGACTTCCCGCATCCGGATTCACCGACGAGGCCGAGTGTTTCCCCACGGCGGATGTCCAGGCTCACATCCGATACGGCGTGCACCTTCCCCGAGTGGGCTGTGTCGTACTCGACCACGAGGTTTTGGACGCTGAGCACCACATCGGTGTCGTCCGGGCGCAGGTGGGCAGTTCCGGTTCCGGCCATATCAGAGCACACTCCTCGGATCCAGGGGAAGTCCGGCAGCGGAGGCGCCCGCTGCCGTATTCGTCGCCAGGGCTGCGTCGCCTTCGGAAGTGCCTGCCGGATAGAAACAGGCGAAGCGGTGCCGTGGCCCATCGTCCGGAGTGGCGGTCAGATGGGGCGATTCGGTCAGGCATCGTGACCGGGCGTATCGGCAGCGCGGTGCGAACGCACAACCGGGTGGCGGATCGATGATGGTGGGCGGTCTGCCGGGGATAGCCTCCAGCCTGGTGTGGCTGGGGTCGGCGAGGCGAGGAATGGATCGAAGCAGTGCCTGCGTGTAGGGGTGCCGGGTGGCCCGGAACAATTCCTCCGTCGGTGCCTGTTCGACGACCCGGCCCGCGTACATCACGGCGATCTCATCGGTGCGGCCGGCCACTACGCCGAGATCGTGAGTGATGAGCACCATCGCCATCTCGTTCTCCCGCTGGAGCCGGGCCAACAGCGTCAGGATCTGGTGTTGCACCGTCACATCGAGCGCGGTGGTGGGTTCGTCGGCGATCAGTAGCCGAGGGGAGCACGCGAGGGCCAGCGCGATCACCACGCGTTGCCGCATACCGCCGGACAGATTGTGGGGGTACTGGTAGAGCCGTTTCCGCGCGTCCGGGATCCCTACCGAGGTGAGTAGCTCCTCTGCGCGCCGCGCCGCGTCGGCTCGCGACAGCGGGAAATGGCGGCGCAGAGTTTCGGTGAGCTGAGCACCGATGGTGAGAACTGGGGTCAATGAGGTCATGGGGTCCTGGAACACCATTGCGATCCGGGAACCCCAGAGAGCACGCGCTTCCGCACGATCGAGAGCGGCAGTATCTCGGCCCTCGATCTCGATCCGGGAAGCGGGACGAATGGTGCTGTTGCGCGGGAGAATATTCATCACCGTGCGCGCAAGCACCGATTTACCAGAACCGGATTCGCCGACGATGCCGAGCGTGGTGCCCGGTGCGACCGTCAGATCGACTCCGTCGACCGCGCGGACCATACCGCGCGGGGTGTCGAACCATACCCGCAGGTCAGCGACGGTGAGTGCGGATGGAGATGAGGGACTGAATGCCTCCGGTGCGGCTGAAACAGTGTGAGCCTCAACCTTGTCAAGAGATGTCACAGTGACGACTCCCGTCCGATGCGGTCACGCGTCCAATCGCCGGTCACATTGAGCGAAAGCACGGTGAGGAAGAAAAACGCTCCGGGTACGAGCACGAGGTAAGGTTCCTCGTACAGGCTTTCCCTGCCGGCCGCTATCATGCCGCCCCAGCTCGGCGCCGGCGGTGGCACACCCAGCCCCAGGAAGCTGAGCGAGCCCTCCGCTACCACCAGCGATGCCGCGACGACGATCGCAAACGAGAACACCGGAAGCGCGACGTTGGGCAGTATTTCCCGGACGAGAATACGGAACGTACTCGCACCCAGCGACTTCGAGGCGGTGACGAATTCACGTCCGGCGAACGCAATCGTGTTCGCCCGGGCGATCCGCGCGAAGGTCGGCATCCCGACCAGCGCGAGCCCGACCACCAAGGTACCGATGCTGGGCTCCATCACCGCTACCAATGCGATGAGCAGAATCAGCGGCGGGAAAGCGAGAACGGTGTTGGTGCCGATATCGAAGGTCACGTCGACAGTGCGCCGGAAGAAGCCGGCAGCCAACCCGAGGGCGGTCCCCACGGCCAGCGCCAGCAGTGTCGCACCGATCGCCACGGCCAGTGAGATCTGCGCGCCGTGGACGACCCGGCTCAGAAGATCTCGACCGAGCGGATCGGTACCCAGGATATGCGTGGCCTGCCGGAACGGGGGAATCGAATACTGATCGGTGATCTTCGCGGGATCCGGTAGCGGGAGCACCGGCGCCGCCACGGCAGCGAGCGCGATCGCGATGAGCCAGATCCCGCCGGCGATGGCACCGATATTGCGGCGCCGCTTACGCCGGGTCGGTGGCCCGGCGGGTTGGTCGGGCGGTGTTTTCGGGTTGGCACGGCCGGGAGCGGCCGGTTTCTCGGTGGTTGTGCTCATGACGTTCTCACTCTCGGGTCGAGCAAGGGGTATGCCAGGTCTACCAACGCGTTGATCAGGACATATCCCACCGCGACCACCAGGACGATGCCCTGCACGAGCAGATAGTCCCGGGAATTGATCGCGGTGATCACGAGGGAACCCAATCCGGGCAGCGCGAAAATGGATTCGACGATCACTGTGCCGCCGATCAACCGTCCCATCGACACACCGAGGACGGTGAGCAGTGAAAAGGCAGACGGGCGCAGGGCATGGACGAAAAGGATTCGGCCGGTGGGGATGCCGCGGGCCCGTGCCGACAGGACGAAATCCTGCTGCAGGGTGGCGACCATATCGTTGCGAAGCAGCCGGATGAAGGCGACGGCCTCGATAGCGGCGAGCGTAGCCACGGGCAGTATCAGGCCGCTCACGTGCGGACCGATACCTTCGGACAACGGTGTCCAGCCCAAGACCGGCAGCGCCTGCAACGTCACCGCGAATACGAAGACGAGCAGCACGCCCAGCAGAAAGCTGGGAATCGACAGCGTCACCGAGCACAGGAATGTCGTGACCCGATCGGCCGCGCCGCCCGGACGGTAACCCGCCCAGACGCCGAGTGGAACAGCAACCACCAGTGCGAGGAGGATCGACAGCCCCGCCAGTTCGAGCGTGACGGGAAGCCGCTCCAGGATGGCGTCGGTCACCGGCACCTGCGACTGCATCGACCGGCCGAGGTCGCCCTGCAGCGCCGATCCCAGCCACTCGAAATATCGCTGCAGCAATGGTCCGTCGAGGCCGAACCGCTCCGCTGCGGCCGCCCGCATCTCTGGTGTCGCGCCCTCGGGCAGCAGCGTTGCCAGGGGGTCGCCGGGGATCATCTCCAGGAGCAAGAAGGTCGAAATACTGACCAGGGCCAGTACGGCGAGCAGCTTCGCGAGATACGCGGCGAATACCCGCCGGGTCACCGATCTGCCCACCAGTGTTGTGCCGGGTAGGCGTTTGGGCACTTCATATCGGACTTCACTCCTGTATCCAGGCCGATTCCGGGCGCATCCAGTACTGGTACGCCGGTTCGACGCCGTAGACCTCCGGACGGAGCAGCAGACTCGTCTTGGAGGGACGCCAATATCGGTAAGCGGTGGTGGCGACGAGTTCCCTGATTGCCGTCCGGTATGCCTTGTCGACGACAGCGGGATCGCTGGAGGTATGGGTCAGCTCCAGTGCCCGGTCCACGGTCGGGTTCGAATACTTCGCCGGGTTGCCGGATCCTTTCGTATGGAAAATCCGGAACAGGTTCTCGGGGTGCGCGGTGCCGAGCGAGGAGAGGATGAGATCGTAGTTTCCGGAAACCAGCGCGCTCGCGTAGCCCGCGCCGTCCAGTGGTTCGATGACGAGCTCGAGGCCATCCGCCTGCTGGAGTTGTGCCTGCAGAACCTCGGCCACCCTGGTCAGGACCGGGCTGCCGGCGGTGGTGATATACGACAGGACGACCTTCCCGCCGCCGTGGCGGGCGCGATAACGGTCGATGAGCAGTTGGGCACCGTCGACGTCCTTTTCAGGCCATTTCGCCGTCTCGTCGAAGAGTGGGTGGTCCTCGGGCATGAAGTAGTCGGCGCCCTCATCGCCGGGGAAGGCTGCTGCCAGGATCTGTTTGTTGTCGATCAATTTCCCGATGGCGGTGCGCAGGTCGGGATCGGCCAAGGCTCCTCGGCTGCTGAGGCGCACCCCGTTCCCGCCGAGCATCGTGGACTGGACAACCTCCATACCAGCTGCCCGTGCGCGGTCAGCGTATCTGTCGCTTACCACCACCATGACATCCACTTCGTCGGCCTGTAATGCGTTGTAGCGCTGGTCGTCGGCGGGAATCGTTTTATAGACGAACCTGTCCAGATACGGTCGCGGGCTGTCCCAATAGCCGGGGTTGCGTTCGAGGACCAGCTCGGTGCCGCGGGCCCAGGAGGTGAAGACGAACGGGCCGGCGCCGACCGGTGCGTTGGCGAAATCCGCGCCCTTGCGTTCGATGGCGGTCGGGGAGCCGACAAACGCCAGCGATTCGGTCAGTTGATACGGGAGTTGGTGGTTGACGCTCGCGGAGGTCACCGCCAAGGTCAACGCGTCGACCACCTCCCAGCTCATCGTTTTCGCCGCCGCCGAACTGGGGGAGAGCTTGCTGGGGTCCAGCGCGCGTTCCCAGTTGAACGCCACCGCGGCGGCATCGAACGGGGTGCCGTCCGTGAAGAGGACACCCGGGCGGAGTTTCAGTGTCCAGTGCTTCCCATCTTTGCTGGTGAACGACTCCGCCATCCCGGGCACGACCTCGCGGGTGTCAGGATCGTAGTAGAGCAGGGCTCCGTAAATTGCCTGGCAGGGGCCGAGCCCGATACCGATTGCACAGGTCACCGGGTCGACGGATTGGGACTCGGTATTCCAGGCCAGCGTCACGGTCCCCCCGTGCCGGGGTGCACCGGCCGGCTGACGTTGCACGGTGGCCACGCCTGCACACGAGGTGAGCAGTAGTGTTGTGGCGGCTACCGCGCCCAGAGCCGAAGTCATACGGTCTCGGATTCGCAAGAATGACTCCTTTGTCATGGTGCAGCGTGCAGCCGCCGACCGTGTGCTGTTCGTCGGTGGTCGAGGTCTGCGACCAGAGCATCCACTGCCGCAACGGCGGATGAGCGCACGAATAGGGTCGATTGCCGTGTGGCGTCCTCCCGGAACATTTCGCGAGAGCTGAGAGAATTACGCCACCGGTCACAGATTGTGACCAGAGCTGTTCCCGTTGAGCGGGAGTCGGGCTGAAGTTGCCGGTAGACGGGCGTAAAGGCGGTAAGGAGACGGGGGTTCCGCCGAGGAGGAAGCTTCCGGACCCCGCTATCCGCAGCGACCTTGCGGACCGACCCGGATATAGTTACTATCCGTGCACGGAACGTAATTTGGATGGTGTAGCCGTCCTGGCCCGCCGCAGGTCACTGCTGCGGGTGGCTGGGCCTACTCCAGCCCGACCGGCGAACAAATGCGCTCGGACAGCATCCGAATCTGCTGAGCGGAGCGCCGCCCCCGGAAACGACGATTCCGCCGACTGGGCGGCCCGGGACGGCCGTGCCTCACGAAGGGTGAACATGCCTCGTCAAACCGTCCGCTACGACGTCACGGGCTCGATCCTGACCCTCACACTCGATCGACCTGACCAATTGAACGCGTTCACGGTCGACATGGCCGACGATCTGGTGGCTGCGTTCGAGGAAGCGGCCACCGACCCGCGGGTCGCCGCGGTCGTCGTCACCGGGTCCGGGCGCGCTTTCTGTGCAGGCATGGACCTGACGAGCGAGGGGAACGTATTCGGACTCGACGAGTCACTCACACCGACCCTCGACGATATGCGCACCCGCCTGCACGACCCGGAAATCGAGCGCGGTGTACGAGACACCGGCGGGCGGGTCGCCCTGGCGATCTACCAGTGTCCCAAGCCGGTGATCGCGGCGATCAACGGGCCCGCGGTGGGCATAGGCGCGACCATGACTCTGCCCATGGATTTCCGGCTGGTTTCGGTGGAGGCGCGGATCGGGTTCGTCTTCGGGCGGCTCGGAATAGTCCCGGAAGCATGTTCGACCTGGTTCTTGCCCCGGATCGTCGGAATGCAGAACGCACTCGAGGTCGCGTATCGGGCCGATATCTTCGACGCTGAACAAGCGCACCGCTATGGCCTGGTGCGAGCTGTGTACCCGCCCGAAGAACTGTTGCCCGCCGCATACGAATTCGCGCATTCGCTGATCGACGGCCGTTCGGCTGTCGCGACGGCGCTGACCCGGCAGATGCTCTACCGGAACAGCGCAGCAGCCTCCCCGCTCGAGGCACACCGAATCGAATCCCTGGCGATGTTCTATGCCAGCACCGGCGACGGAAAAGAAGGGGTCGCGGCCTTCCTGGAGAAACGCCCACCGGAATTCCGCTCCGATATCCCGGCCTACCTACCGGCGTTCGCCCGCGACTCCGAAAGATGGCAACAATGATCGAGAACCCGATGTTCGATACGAAATTCACCCGGACATTCGGTGTCCGGCACCCCATTGTCTGCGGCGGCATGGTCGCGGTGGGACGTGCGGAACTCATTGCCGCCGTGGCCGAATCCGGCGCCCTGGGATTCCTGAGTGCGCTGACTCAGAAAACCCCGGAGGGGCTCGCCGAAGAGATCGCGCGAACTCGTGAGCTCACCGACGCTCCGTTCGGTGTGAACCTCACAATTCTTCCTACCGTCGAACCCGTACCCTACGACGAATACCGGCAAGCCATCATCGAATCCCGTGTCCGGGTCGTCGAAACCGCAGGATCCAATCCTGCCCCGCATCTACCGTCGTTCCGGGCGGCGGGGATCAAGGTGATCCACAAGGTCGTTTCCGTTCGCCACGCGGTCAAGGCGGAACAACTCGGCGTCGACGCCGTGAGCATCGACGGCTTCGAATGCGCCGGACATCCGGGTCCCGACGATGTACCAGGACTCGTACTCATACCCGCCGCCGCCCGGAGCCTGACGATCCCGTTGATCGCATCCGGGGGCTTCGCGACCGGCGCCGGTCTGATCGCGGCACTCGCACTCGGAGCTGATGCAGTCAATATGGGAACCCGGTTCGTCGCCACCACAGAGTCCGGTGTCCATCAGAACGTCAAGGACCGGATTGTCGCGAACTCCGAACTCGACACCCAGCTGATCTTCCGCGAGTTCGGCAACACCGCCCGCGTCGCCCGCAACGCCATATCACAGGAGATCGCCGAACTATCGGCTCGAAGCGGAGCCACCTTCGCCGATATCGCTCATCTGGCCTCGGGCGAGCGCGGACGACGCAAGGTACTGCAGGAAGGCGATCTGGACGGCGGCCTATGGTGGGCCGGACAGGCCCAAGCGCTGGTGGAAGAGGTCGCACCGGTGGCCGAGGTGGTCCGAAACATCCTGTCCGATGCACAGCGGCTCGTCGCGAAGACCCTCCCCGATCTGCTCGTCTGAGCACGGACACGAGCACTCTCGAGCCTGAGGTAAACGGTGCAGGCCACTGCTCGGGCGATGAGGGCCCGAGCGCGGACTGCGCCAACACTTCCGGTGCCCATTCAGTGGAAAGACCGTCGGACGCACCAGGGGGTACGGCGTCATGATCGACAGTGACGTGGTAACTCCCAGTATGCCGTCTGCTTACGGCGGCTCGCGAACATTACCTCCGGCGCCGGTGAGGGCCGGTCGCCGACAACCCGTCTGGAATTGTTCATCGAAACTGATCGGCAGGCTTCATGTTCTCGGAACGCGCGTTCTTCTCTTTCATCGATCTCACCGATCCCAGCGTGCATCGCGAATACAACCAGTGGCATCAGCTCGACCACCGTCCCGAGAACCTGCTGCTGCCGGGTGTCGCCTGGGGCGATCGATGGGTCAGACCGGCAGAATATTCCCCGTTGGATCGGTCATCGTCACAGGAACTCGGCGAGATCGACTATGTGGCGATGTATTGGTTCCGCCCGCCCTATGAGGAGAGTGTCGCAGCGTGGACAAAACTGGGCGAAGACTCCTTCCAATGGGGACGAGGCCCACAGCTGCCCGGAGTCAGGCGGCCGCTGCTCGGGTTCTTCACGCCCGTCAAGGGATATGCGGCACCCCGGATCGGGGTGTCGGCGGATGCACTGCCTTTTCGGCCCAACCGTGGTTTGCATCTCACCGTCACCCATTTCGCGGACCCGCACGGAACCGATGTTCACGAGCAGTTCCGCTGGGACGACCGAGTCGCCATTCCCGCGCTGCTGGAATGCCCAGGAGTGGCTGGCGTGTGGACCTTTTCGCTGCATTCGCTACAGAAACATCCCACGCTGTCTCTCGGCGCCGGCAACCGCGAGTTCGCACCGGGATCGGTCCGCATTCGAATGTTGTACCTCGACTCGGACCCGGCCGAGGTGACTCGTTCGGTGTCGGAGTTGGAGCAGGATCTGGCCATCGCAGATGACGGTTCGCCGCGGCCGCCCGTCGGTGACTCGCTGTTCGACGGTCCGCTGCGGTCGATCATTCCCTGGCAGGACTGGTAACCGGTCGCGAGGAACGCCGGCACACGATGAGCAGGCCGGCGAGTACCGCGGCGGCCGCCGTAGTACCGGCAGCGATCCAGAACATGGTGGTGAACGCCGTCTCTCCGGGATAGTGCCGGTCGCTGATAGTGATGCTCCAGGTGCTGCCCGCAGCGGCCATGGCGGCGCTCGCCGTCGATGTTCCCACCGACTGGAGCAGGGCGCTGATGCTCGTGGCCGAAGCTGATTGTGTGATCGGCACTATCGTCATGACCAGAGTGGGGACGGCGGCGATGGTGAGGGCCAGGCCGATGCCGACCACAACGGCTCCCGCGAGCATCTGCCACGGTTCCCGGCTGAAGGGAACACGGAGAGCGAACGCCAGGGACAGTTCCATCGCCGCTCCCAGCAACACTGGTTGCGGACCGTAGCGTGCGATAGCGCGCCCGGCGATCGGCGCCGTGGCCATTCCGGCGAGCGCGATGGGCATGAGCCAGAACCCCGCCTCCAGGACGCTCTGGCCTGCACCGAATCCCGTCGCGGTCGGCAGTTGCAACAACTGCGTGGTGAGCAGGATATTGCTGAACAGTGCGAAACCGATGAGCAGCGCACACAGATTCACCAGCAGCAACGGCGGTCGCGCTGCCACGCGCAGATTCACCAGCGGAGCCTTGGAGCGGAGTTGCAGCGGCACCCACGCCACGAAAAGGAGCACGCTCGTTCCGGCCAGAAGTAGTGTCGCAGGGCTGGACCAGCCCCACTGCCCACTCTGGGACAGTGGTAGCAGCAAAGTGGTCAGCGCACCGGCGAGTACCACCGCGCCGAGGACGTCGAATTTTTTCCGTGCGCGCGGCGGTGAGGGTGGGACCACCTTCGCAACGACCAGCATCAGGACCGACCCGGCCAGGGCTACGGCCCAGAAGATCCAATGCCAGTCCAAGAATGTGACGATCAGGCCGGACAGCGGCAATCCGGCGGCGGCTCCGATGGCCATCGAGGCGCTCATTGTGGCCACTCCGCCGGGGACTCGGTGCGGTGGCAAAACATCGCGCATAGTGGCCATCGCGACCGGAATCAACGCCAGGCCGCATCCCTGTACAGCGCGTGCGAGTACCAGTGGAAGTAGGTCGTCACTGAGCGCACCGAGTATCGACGCGGCGATGACGAGCATGAGCGTGAGCACGATCAGGAGTTTCTTGCCGAACATATCGGCGAGCCGTCCGATCAGCGGTGTGACGACAGCTCCCGTCACCAGGGTCGCGGTCACCAGCCAGGACGCATTGCTCGGGGAGGTGTCCAACAGGGACGGCAGGGCAGGTAGCAGGGGCAGGACCATGGTCTGCTGGAGTGCCATCAGGTACCCGCAGGCGGCGAGAACCACGACGATGCCGGTTCCGGTCTTGGCATGGGTATCTGTCGGCGGGACTGGGTGGTGATCGGGCGGCGCAACGCGCTGGCGCGTGCTCACCATCGGCCGGAGCCCCTTTGCTGCGGGCGAGTGTCGATGACGCGGTTCGGGGGCATCGTCTCAGAATCGGGCCCGGGCACCGCTGTCGCAAGGAACCCCACCGCTCAGTGGAACCGAGCCGGGCCGGTTCGCGACCAGCCTGCCTGCAACACCGGGCGGCGCTCCCGGTCAGCGGAATGGACTGTGTCCGTCGAAAGAGGTTCTGACCTCTACTGGATGTACCCACGACATGGCACCCAATTCTTCGTATCGGCGGTGTGCCGTTCCATGGAAGCCTTCTACACAACCTCCCCGGTCGGTGGCCCGCACGAAAGGACTCGTAACGAATGAAATTCGATGTCATCCTGCCGGGAACCAACCACATCCCGGGCTTCTACCCTTGGTCACACGCTGGATGCGGACGGTTTCCGGCGTATTCTCACCACTCTCGACGAGTTGGGCTTCCATGCCGTGTCGGTCTCCGAGCACCTCGCTATGCCGCTGTTCGAGGTGCCCCGGCTAGGACCGTACTGGCAGGATGCGCTGTCGACGATGGCATTCGCCGCCGCAGTGACCCGCCGGATAAGGTTGGACACGGCTGTTCTGGTGCTGCCGTACCACCATCCGTTGCGGCTGGCGAAATCGCTGGCGACGATCGATGTGCTGTCCGGCGGCCGGGTCAACGTATCGATCGGCGTCGGCCACGCCGAACAGGAGTTCGCGGCGATGGGGGTGCCGTTCCGAGAGCGTGGTGCGGTCACCGACGAGATCCTGGGTGCATTGAATACGCTGTGGACTGCTGAGCAGCCCGAGCATCGCGGTCAGTATTTCGAGATCACCGAACTCGCAGTGGATCCGCGCCCCCTGCAGAAGCCGCGACCTCCGATCTATGTCGGCGGGAACTCCAAGCCTGCTCTCCGTCGTGCGGCGCGGTACGACGGCTGGCAGCCGAACCCGACGAACTTCACGCTGGAGGAGACTTCGCCACTGCTGGATTACATCCGCGATCAACCGGCTTATGCCAGGAAGGAGGATGTCTTCGATGTCAACTGGCTCAAATCTCCTGTCGGCGTGACCCTGAGCCACGGATTTGCCAGTGCGACCGGGTCCGAACTGAATGGGTACCGGGACGAGTTGGTGGATGCCTACTGCGGCGACTACCGGAAGGCAGGCATCACTCGCGTGGTTGCCGAGCCGCCGCGGAGCGTGGGCTCCGAGCACGAGTACCTGGACTATCTGCGCTGGTTCGCCGATGAGGTCATCCCGGTGGCATGACTGTCTACGCCGCAGCGTGCGAGGCGAGCACGATGACACCGGAGTCAAAGGTGCGGCGAGAGGCTTGTGGGCAAGACCACACCAGATTATATTACGTGTCTGACACGGAATGAAAAGCGAGAGATTCTTATGCCCGCTCGGGATGCATATCCGGCTATCAAACAATTCATCGAAGGGAGGTGGGTGGACGGGGACGCCGACACGTCGGAGAATGTCCTCGATCCAGCGACGGCGGAGGTGTTGGCGGCTTATCGGCATGTGACAGCCGGTCAACTCGACTGCGCGCTGGACGCTGTTTCGCGCAGCGCGCGGGGCTGGCGCGATCTGTCGCCGTTGCATCGGTCCGACATCATTCGCCGCGCTGCGCAATTGCTGCGCGACCGGGCGGATCGAATCGCGTTCGTGGTATCGAGTGAGCAAGGCAAACCTCTACATGAGGCACGCGCCGAAGTGTATGCCAGCGCCGACATCATCGACTGGTGCGCGGAGGAGGGCCGCCGCACCTATGGACGAATAGTGCCGTCCGACAACGACAGCCGGTTGATGGTCACCACCGAGCCCGTCGGGCCGGTAGCCGCATTCACTCCCTGGAACTTCCCGGTCCTCACAGTCGCCAGAAAGGTCGCGCCCGCCCTGGCTGCGGGATGTCCCATTATCGTCAAGGCGGCCGAGGAGACCCCAGCGGGCGCTATGGCGGTAGTTTCGGCCTTCGCGGACGCGGGCGCGCCGCCCGGGGTCGTCAACTTGGCGCTCGGTGTCCCCGCCGAGATATCGGAGCATGTGCTGTCGGCAGGCATTGTGCGGAAGGTCTCGCTGACCGGATCGGTCCCGGTGGGGCGGACATTGTCGCGGCTCGCCGCCGAGCATGATATCCGAACCACCATGGAACTCGGCGGCAATGCGCCGGTGATCGTGGAGCCGGATATCGACGTCGACGAGGTGGCGCTGCGCTGCGCTACATCGAAATTCCGCAACGCGGGGCAGGTCTGCAACAGTCCCAGCCGGTTCTTCGTCCACGCGGCGGTGCACGACCGGTTCGTCGCCGCAGTGCAACGATTCGTTCGGGATATCCGGCTCGGCGCCGGAACGGCGGAGGCCACTACGATGGGACCGCTGGCCAACTCGCGCCGCGTCGAGTATGTACGCAGGGCGCTTGCCGACGCGCTCGACCGTGGTGCGCAGATCGCCTGCGGAGGTGGGATACCCAGCGGTGCCGGTAACTTTGTCGAACCGACAGTACTGACCGAGGTCGCCGACTCCAGCACGGTATTCGCGGAAGAGATCTTCGGTCCGATCATGCCCATCGTCCGGTATCACGATTTGGACGATGCTATTACCCGCGCGAACGCGACGACCTATGGCCTGGCCTCGTTCGTCTTCACCGGTTCGCTGGCGAAAGCGCATCGGATGGCGCGGGAACTGGAAGCCGGGATGGTCGGTATCAACACGACTGTCGTGTCTCGCGCCGAGACGCCGTTCGGTGGAATCAAAGCCTCGGGCCACGGTTTCGAGAGCGGTCTGGAGGGGGTCGACGTATATCTGCGCCGGAAAGCAATTCTGGAGCATGACCCCGCCGCACCCGGCCGAGGCGTTTCGCATTGAGCCCACCGCGGGGCCGCGCATAGAGAGCAGGACCGACAGGGGAACGCAGGAAACGACCGCGGAGCGGTTATCGGGGACCTTCCCGATTGTCGAAACACAAAAGGAACAGTTATGTCCGAATTGACCGGAAAAGTGGGAATTGTGACGGCCGCGGGCAGCGGGATGGGTCGTGCCGGTGCGATCCGATTCGCCCGCGCCGGCGCCACCGTGGCGGTGGTTTCGCTCGAGGACGAGGAGACGCGGGAAACGTTGGCGCTCGTCGAGGCCGCTGGAGGCAGGGGCCTAGCGCTCGCCGGGGATCTGGCCGACGAGAATTTCGCCCGCGTGATCGTGGATGCGACCGTGGAGAAATTCGGCAGGCTCGATTTTCTCTGGAATCACGTCGGATATCCGGGCCCCGCCGCGGTGGAGGACATCGATCTCGCGGCCTTCGACAAAACGATCGATCTCAACCTGCGGACGGTGATGGTGACCACGTCGCGCGCAATCCCGCACCTGAAGAAATCCGCTGACGGCAATGTCCTGTTCACGTCGTCGTCGTCCGGATTGGCCGGATCGCCTTGGAGCCCGGTGTATTCGATGGCGAAATTCGGCGTCGTAGGGCTGATGCGAGCCCTTGCCAAGAAGTACGGTCCCGAAGGGATCCGGTTCAACGCGGTGTGCCCAGGTTTGATGGACACACCGATGTTGCGTGTATTCGTTGCCAGGCCGGACGACGAGCGGTCGCGGGGTGCGGATGCCGAGGTGCTGAGCCGCAAGGCCGCCGAGGCGATACCGCTTCGCCGGCTGGGGCAACCGGAGGAGGTCGCGAACGCGGCACTGTTCCTGCTCTCGGAGGATGCCTCGTTCATTACCGGTGTGACGCTTCCGGTCGATGGCGGCACCGTCGCCTGAGTCGGCGGCACTTTGTAGAGAAGGAACGACGATGGCCATTGAACTGACCACAACTCCCGCAGACCGAGCCGAAAGACCGAGGCTCGCCGGTCCGCCGTTACGGCGGGTGCTGGTTGCCGCGGGGGTGGGCAGTGTTATCGAGTACTACGACTTCGGTGTGTACGCATTCCTTGCAACCACGCTCGCGGTGGTATTTTTTTCCGGCACAGGATCCAGCCACCGCACTTCTTGCCACGCTCGCGATCTTCGCGTCCGCCTTCGTGATGCGTCCGATCGGTGGGGTGGTGATCGGTCATATCGGTGACCACTTCGGCCGTAAGGCGGGTCTGGCCACGGCAGTAATCATGATGGCCGTGTGCACCGCGGCGATCGGTTTGATTCCTTCCCATGCGTCCATCGGCATCGCGGCGCCGATACTGCTGGTTCTCCTGCGTTGCGGTCAAGGTTTCGCCGCGGGCGGTGAACTCGGCGGCGCCAGCTCGTATGTCGCCGAATCCGTCGCCGACGACCGGCGTGGCTTGTTCTCGAGTATTCCGCAGCTGGGTTGCCTGGTCGGGACGGCGCTCGGATCCGTTACTGTCGCGGCTCTGACGATACTGTTGACCGTGGAGCAGATGCAGGACTGGGGCTGGCGGGTGCCGTTCCTGTTCTCGGTGGCGCTGAGCGTGGCGGCCGTCCTGTTCCGCCGCAAGATGGCCGAGTCGCCGGATTTCGAGAGCCTGGAGGCCGGTGACGCCGTCCGCAAACTCCCGGTCTTCGAGGCCGTCAAGAAGCACCCGTCGGCGATAGTCAGTGTATTCGGCATCAACCTTGTCTCGTTCGCCGCATTCTATCTCGTATTCACCTACATGACCACCTATTTCGACGTGGTAGATGTGATGTCTGCACGATCGGCGAGTTGGGCAGTGGTCGTGACGCAGATACTGGCCGCCCTCTCGATCCCGTTCTGGGGACATATCTCCGATCGAATCGGACGTAAACCGGTATTGGTCGGAGTGTGTGTCGCGAATATCGTCCTCGCGATCCCGTTGTTCGCGCTGATCGGTTCCGGGAATACGGTTCTCGCAATTGCCTGCCTGGTAGTGCTGGGATAATTCGAAGGCGCTTACCTGGGTGTCATCTCCTCCTGTTACTGCGAGATGTTCCCGGCGAGTGTCCGAGCCAGCGGATTCAATCTCGGGTTCAACCTGTCCGCAATCATCGCGGGCGGTTCGGCGCCCTATATCGCGACCTGGCTTATCGAGAAAACCGGCGACAACAAGTCACCGGCGTACTTTCTGATCACCGCAGCCGTGCTCTCGCTGGCAACCGTCTGGAAGATCAAGGAGACAGCGGGTAAGCCGTTGCCGCTGGATAGCTGAATACCCAGGCAGAAGACAGGACCGCTTTCTCGGGGCTGCGATCCCGTCTTCCACTATCCCTTCGTGGCCTCGTCCGAGACGAGGATTCCGGCAAGTAGCTGATCCACCACGGTTCGGGCCCAGTCCGCGGACATTTCGTCGCCCGCGATATAACCGGCGTAGAACGCGCCGATGAGTGTCTGGGCAACAATCCCGGCATCGACCTCTGCGCGTACCTGGCCACGATCGATCGCCTCTTGAACCATCATTCGGATGCCATCGCGGCGCGGTTTGATCGCGGTCTCCCGCCATGCCTGCAAGAACTCGGGATGGCGGGACTCCTCGGAGAGGAGGACACCGACCATGCCCATATGGCCGATGCGCTCGTATGCGCCCCGCACATCGTTCAACTGCGCGGCGAGATCCGCGCGCAGATCGCCGGTTGGTTCGGCCTGGTCTCGATCCGAGTGGGCTATCGCCGCCGATATCAGCTCGGCTTTGTTGTTCCATCGCCTATAGACCGAAGGCTTCGATACGCCGCTTTCCTCTGCGATTCTGGCGATACTCAGCGCTTGATAACCTAAGCGTGGCAGCAGGCTCAACGCCGTTTCGAGGATGTGTTCATCGGCGTGCACGCGGGGACGACCGACTCGCGGGGGCCACGGTGTCTCATCGAGCATGCCGGTCGCGGTTCGGTCGATCATGCGAGGAACTCCTTCGATAACGCAGCGGACGGTTGGTTCCAGTGTCCCATCGGCGACCACTCAGACGACGCGCGCCGGCCGGACCGCGTGACCACTCTCCAGGTGACCGGCTCGATACGATCGAGTTCCTCGCGCCCGGCCGACCTGGTGAAACCGATCAACACTAGAACACGGTGCCGACCCCGTCCTGCCAGGGAATCCGTGGGTCGAGCATGACCTTGTCCAGCGTGTTCCGTGCGATGATATGACCTTCGGTGCTCATGACGGTCGCGAAGTTGTCGCGGATCCTTTCCATGGACAGCGCCCCGGGTTCAGCTTGATGTCCCCGTCCTACGCCGACAAACACACGGCGCATATGGTCGCCGCCGATCACGAACATCTCTCCCGAGACGGGAACGTCACGGTGTGCGAGGAAGCCAACGGCGGGTGCCGCGGACTCGGGCGGATAGTATTGCGCCATTCCGGCGGCGATACTCTCGCCCATCAGTCCGGTCATCCGCGCCGCCGCGGTCGGCATGACACAGTTGATTCTGATATTCCTGCGTTCCGCAGCGGCGCGATGGGCGAGGTTGCGGGTGAGCCCCCAGGTCGCTCCCTTCGCGGCAGGATAACCCGCAGAACTTCGCATGCCCAGAAACGCAGACGACGATACGTTGACGATACGACCATAGTCACGGTCCCACATGTGACGCCAGGCCGCGCGGGTGACGAAGAAGGTGCCGCCTGCCGCGACCATCAGGTCTGCCTGGTACTGCTCGTCGGTGTTGTCGTCGATCGGTCCGCGGGAGATGACGGCACCGGCGTTGTTGACGACGATATCCACCTGCCCCCAGATGTCGAGCGCTTGCTTGATGATCGCCGTGCCGCCCGCGCCGGTGGCGACCGTGTCGAAGTTGGCTTCAGCGGTGCCGCCGGCGTCGACGATCTGTTGCGCCGTCGTCGTTGCGGGACCCTGATCGGATCCGGTGCCGTGGATACTGCCGCCGAGATCGTTGACCAGTACGCGCGCCCCGCGCTCGGCCAGGAATAGGGCATACGCTCTGCCCAGCCCGTTTCCCGCGCCGGTTACCACCGCGACCTGCCCGTCGAACCCCATTGTATTGCTGCCCATGAGCACGAGAATTGCTGATCCTGCCGAGATTTCGAAGCACGTGAACCGCTCAGTGGAATCACTTCCCATTGAAGACATCACGCGGTGTTGCGGTCGAGCCCGGATGTTGCTGGGACGTCCGCGAGTGGGGTCGCCCTGCGGTCGCCTGTAAGTACGGCGATTACGCAGAACCGGTCTCACTCGCCCATTGTGTAGGATTTCGCCAACGCGTGATCTCGAGGCCCGAGACCGCGACCCGCGCTGGTAGGCCTGGTCCACTGAACGGGAACCTGCTACCGCAGATCCGAGATGGCCGGAATGATAGTGGACGATTCGCGGGCACGCCGACCTTGCCGACGCGCGGAATCGTGGTCGGCGCGTCCGCGCCGTGTACCGGATATCCGGGACGAAGGGATGTTTCATGAGCACCGGTGAAACGGGTTTCGACGTGCCGGAGCCGGTGCCGGCGGTTGCGGAGCCGCGGCGTGTCGTCGGGCTGGGTGGGCTCCGTGCATTGGTGGGGGTACAGCTCGGGCCCACAGACTGGTTGCGGATCGATCAATCGCGGATCGATGGTTTCGCCGACGTGACCGGAGATCATCAGTGGATCCATGTGGATCCGGAGCGGGCACAGCATTCGCTCTTCGGCACCACGATCGCGCACGGCTTCTTGACACTGTCACTGTGCAATTTATTTCTGCCACAGCTGCTTCGTGTGGAGAACGTCAGCATGGGCGTGAACTATGGGGCGAACAGAATTCGATTCCCCTCGCCGGTCACTGTGGGATCGCGTATCCGGGGTCATTGCGAAATCCTGGCTTGTGACGACGTACCTGGTGGGGTGCAGGTCACCATCCGAATCACCGCAGAAATCGACGGCTCGCCCAAACCGGCCTGTGTCGTGGAGAAGCTGACCAGGTGGTTCGCCTGAGGGCAGGCGCCAGAGTAGGGGCCACCCTCACCGGCGTCATGGGCCTGTCGGAGTGCCTCCCGCATCTGTCTCGCGGACGCGCTGTTCGACCTCGCGCCACCGGCCCGGGACGGGGTGAGGATTCGCCGACTGCTCGTCGTTTGCAGCTTCGGTAAGGGTGCTTTCGGCAGCGTCGATTTCCTCGATCAGTTGCTGGGCGAGAGAGCGTTCGGCGGCGCAGTACCGTTGGGTCCAGTTCAACACAAGGTGTGGATAAGCCCAACCCGGCTGGGATTCGGCCGCGCGGGCGTCCAAAGAGGCCTTGCGCTCGATTCGGCGGACATCGGCAATGTGGTCACGCAGGATCTCCTTCAGTCGCGTCGGCGAACTGAGGTGTCCGAACATCACCCGCAACATCACATGGTGCTTCAAGACCGTGTGGTCCACCGGCGTGTGGCGCGACCACGCGGTGACCGCATCCCAGCCCGCCGGCGTGATTCGGTAGAGCCGACGCCCGCGCAGAGAGTTGTCGCTATCCACGCGAGACTCTGCGAAACCGTGCCGCTCGAGTTTCTTCAACTCGGAATAGATCTGGCTGTGGGACGGGCTCCAGTAGAAGTAGCGGATGCTCCAGTCGGCCCACTTCTTCAGATCATAACCGGAAAGTTCCTCCTCGTAGGAGAGCATAGCAAGAACGGTCCAGCTGGTAGGTGGCAGATTGACCTCTGTCGGGTCGGCTTCGTTCCTCGCCACAGCTGAATGCTATCAACCCGCGCGGCGGACCTCGACTTGACGGATTTGGGTCAGGTCTCGGGGCTCGTGATATCCGAACCGTTCTTGCTCCACATCGGTCTTCGCCTGTCCATCTTTGTGCGTTCCAACCCATGCTGCGTGCTGACGCTTCGCGAAGGGCGGCGCCCGTTGTGGCTCCGAGTCCGGAGACGAAGGTAGAAAGGAAACTGTGAAGCCGACCCGCACAGCTCAGTGCACCCACATCCAACACCGCCCGGCCCAACGATGATCGGTGGCACACCAACGGCGGTCGCCGGATAGTCGGCCGCAACGGCCGGTGCCGGGACCTGATGTGGACGATCGAAGTTCGGCTGACTCCCCTGAGCAACAACTCCTGCGCACTTGGCCGGTCTGTCGGTTGTAATTCATCGCGCACGCCGGAGCAGCTACTCTGACCACCCCGTCAGACCTGCTCGCGACTGGGCGCACAGCCTCGGATTACCTGCGGTGGTCGCATACTTCGCGCCCGGCGATCACACCGAGCTGGTCGCGGCGCTGCTGCACGATATCGGCTATCTGCCGCTCGGTTATACGTGCGAAGGCGTGGTCCGGCTGGATCGCCACCAGCTCGGCGTGCAGCGGATTCGCGAACTGGCGCGCTGCTGGGTGACTACGCGATGCCGCCGAAGCCGTGGTCGCCGTCGAGGACGGACACAGCCCCCGGTATTGCACGCACCTCTTGACGCGCTGAAACTCGCCGCCGGCGCGCAGACTATGCGCTCGCGCAGCACGACTGCGTCCAGGGTGTCAAAGGCCTGGTCGTGCTCAGCCATGCCGCCGAAGGCACATTCCTGACTCAGGACGAGCAGGTCCGTACCATCGCCGCCTTCCGCGAATCGGTACAGGACCGGCTGCCTATCATCGCCGGCATCACCGGTGAAGGCGCCGCGGTGGCGGTCGAAGAGGCTGGCGTGCGGGTCGATGCCGGTGCGAGCGTGGGCCTGGTGTATCCCTCGCACGGCTGGCTCCGGCTCGGATGCCAGCAGGGGGCTCCGCAGGATCGCTACGAACAGATCTACGAACAGGCCGGGCTCCCGCTGATCCTGTTCCAGTACCCAGACGTCACGAAGGCTGGTTCTGATCGCGGCGGGCAAGGCCAAGGACTATGTCAAGGCCCGCTGCATCCATGACCGGCTGCTGCCGGTGACCGCGAACGTCTACCACCGCGGCTCACATATGGAGGGCGCGGTGGCGCTCAAAGAGGGCCTGGTCGCGCGTGGCATTCTCGAGCATGCGACGGTTCGCTCACCACGGCTGCCGCTTCAAGAGGGAGCCGGTGCAGAGATCGCGGCCGCCCTACGCTCCGCCGACCTGGGCGCCGTGACCGCACTCGCCTGATCCGGGCTCCGCCCCGGGAGCCCGGCACGCACACTCCCAGGGCGGAGCCACGCAAACCCATCGAACCTCCACGGCCTCCCATCTGGCGGACGCCAGGAAAAACCGCAGGTAGACATCAACAACCACTGGTTACCTGCCGTGTGCGAGTGGGACTCGAACACTCGACCCTCACCAGGGGTGTAAATGTCGCGTTTTGGTATGCGAGGGGGACTTGCGCACCAAGAAGTAGTGAAAGCACCCCCAAATTGGGGGTTGAGCGGTCATGAAGTTACCTTGCACGGCGCTTGGCTGTCAAAGGCCACGGGACCGCCTCAGGCTGCGGTTCTGCGCCTTCCGCAGCTAGCATCCAGCTTCCGTTGGCGGGGGCGATTGTGAAGATTGTGGAGAGAAGGCTGTTGGTTGGCGCGTCTGGGGGGTTTCCTGGGTCGACGCAAGGGGGTGCGGTTCGCCGGTCATAACGGATAAGGCAGTCGCGACCTCCTCCAGGGTGGCCTTGGAGTAGAGCAAGGTCGTGCCAGAGATGCCCGACGGGGCAGCATGCGCTGCGAACGCGCGTGCTACGGCGTATCCGAAGCTTCGTTCTACCCAGGTGAGTGTGGTGTGGCGGAGCCAGTGGGTGCTGACTTGTTGGATTTCCACCCAGGGAACCTGTTTGCTCACCCGCTGCCAGAGGCGGTCGTAATAGCGGCGAGTTAGGGGCTGCTGCACGATCAGGTGACAGTGGTTATGCAGCCTGACCGGCTACTGCTGGGGTCATGATCGTCTCGTACTCGATCGGGGTCAACCGGCCGAGCCGGGTTTGCCTCCGTCGGCGGTGGTAGGTCCGTTCGATCCAG
>NZ_JARWOV010000196.1 GCF_029868855.1 Nocardia carnea
TACCGGTGGTGATCAGTTGCCGCAGGCTTGTCTCGATGTAGAACTTCCAGCCGCGGGAGCATGCCTCGAAACATTCCGATTCGGCGGAATTCAGGCCCTCGTGGGTGAAGCGGAGGGTGGCGCCTTCCGGGGTGGCGGTGAGGGGGGCCAACACCGGGACGCCCACCTCCTCGTGGGCGCGCTCCCACTGCTCGACGGTTTCGAAGGTCTTGGTGACCGGCATGATCATGTCCGCGCCGGCCTCGACGTAGGCCTGGGCGCGGCGGAGGGCGTCGTCGCCGCGGGCGTCGGTGCGGGCGATGAGCAGGACGTCGTCGGGGATGGAATCGCGGACGGCGCGGATCTTGCCGGTGGCCTCGGGGACGGTGATCAGGTCGACCGGGTCGCCCACGCAGATGGGGCAGGACTTGGGGGAGACCTGGTCTTCCATGAACATTCCGCCGACGCCTGCGTCCACGAACTTGGTGGCGGTGCGGGCGGCGTTCACCGCATTGCCATAGCCGGTGTCTATGTCGGCGACGAGGGGCAGTTTGGAGGATTCGCGGATCGTGCGGACTGCCTGGAGGTTCTCGGTCTGGGTGTAGAGCTCGGCGTCGGGGAGGCCGAGGGCGGCGGAGACCGCGAAGCCCGAGGCGCACAGGGCGCTGAAACCGGCCTGTTCGGCGAGGCGGGCGGTGAGGCCGTCCCATACGCCGGGGGCGTAGACGAGTCCGTTGGACGTGAGGTCTTTCAAGGTCGGGCTGCGCACCAGTCCACTCTCCGTTTCGCAATGCGGAATGCGTTTCGTTTTCTGCTAGGAGGACGGTAAGGTGGTGGGGGTCACAAAGTCAACCCCGATCGGCCGATGTGTTCGTAAGGTGGCGGCATCGATCGCACGAACCGTGGAAGTGAGTGAGAAGCAGTGGCTGTGCCCACCCCGCCGAAGGCGGCTGTGCCCACCGAGTCGGAGCCGACGGCAGGTCGTGACGTGGTGGGTGCTGTCCTCAAGGCATGCACGCTGCTCGGTCACTTCAGTGCCGACCGGCCCGTCTGGACGCTGAACGACCTCACCACCGCGAGCGGGATGAACAAGACCACGGTGTTCCGCCTGATGGCCACGCTGGTCCAGGCCGGCTGGGTGGACCGCACCGAGGAGGGTGCCTACCGGGTGGCGATGCCGGTGTTCGAGATCGGGTCCGCGGCGCTGGCGAAACTGGATATCCGTTCCGCGGCAAAGCCTTTCATGTCCGACCTGGCGACCGCTTTCGGGAACACCGCCTATTTGATGGTGCCCGCGGAACAGGGTGCGGTGTGCATCGACCTGCTCGAGGGCCGGAACTCGCTGGTGGTGGCCGGGATCAACGTCGGATCGGTGATGCCCTATCACGCGGCGGCGGGGCCGACGGTCATGCTCGCGCATTCGAAAGCACTGCAGGACCGGTGGATAACCGAGGATCTGCCCTCGATCACCGACCGGACGATCACCGATGGGGAGCGGCTCGCCGAGCACCTCGCCGAGATCCGGGAAGCCGGCTATTCGCTGAGCAACTCCGACTACCTGCCGGGGGTCGCCGCGGTGGCGGCACCGATCCTCGGGCGCGACGGTTCGGTGGTGGCGTCGATCAGCGTGGGCGGGCGGGCCGAAGAATTCGAGGGTGAGGCGCTCGCGCCGAAGATCGAGCGGGTATGCGACGCCGGAGCGCGGATCACCAGGATTGTGCAGGCATTACCGCGGGGTTGAGGGACGCGCCGATCCGTCGGCGGAGGTTCGGCCTGTCAGCCCTCGCGGGCGTCGATCAGGCCCTGGATATCGATCTTCTTCATCGCGTGGATCGCGTCCAGGATTCGTTGCGCGGCCTCTGGTTCGGCGTCGGCGAGTAATTCGTTCACGGCCTTCGGCAACACCTGCCAGCTGATACCGAATCGGTCGGTCAGCGAACCTCCTGGGCCCTCGCTCCCGCCGTCGGTCAGGCGTGTCCAGAGTGCGTCGACCTCGTCCTGGGTATCGCAGTCGACATACAGCGAAATGGCCCCGGTGAAGGTGAACCCGGGTCCGCCGTTGTAGGCGATGAAGCGTTGACCCGCGAGTTCGAAGACCACCGTGGCGGCCGTGCCGTCCGGGTTCCGCTGAATATCCAGGACGGCGGAGTCGGCGAACAACCCCGTGTAGTGGCCGGCGGCCTCTTCGGCGCGGCCGTCGAACCACAGAAAGGTACACACCTGCATTACTGATCTCCTCGGTATCGAGTAGGTGGGGTCAGCTGGAAAGGACCGGGTAGTCCTCGAGTTCGACGCTGCGGGCCAGCTTGTCCATGCCGCGGGGAACGAACCGCTTCGGCAGGTACGGCAGCAGTCGCACCGATCCGTTACGCAGCCAGAGCTGGAGGCGGGAGTCGGGCATCAGGCCACCGTCGCCCGCGCCGCGGGCGAATTCCTGCGCGCGGTCGGCGAACCCGCGCATCCGGCGTTCGTAGGCGGGATAGGCGAGGCGGTGATCACCGCCCGCGGCGGCGAGTTCGCCGGCCAGGATGTAGGCGCCCACGAGGGCGAGGCTGGTGCCGATACCGGACATCGGGGAGGCGCAATAGCCCGCATCGCCGAGCAGCACAGTCCGGCCGCGCGCCCAGGACTCCATATGGACCTGGTGAATACGGTCGAAGTAGAAGTCGGGTGCGTCCCAGATGGCCGGCAGGATCCGCGGGATCTCCCACCCATCGCCCTCGAAGGTGCGAACCACGAGCCGTTTCTGCTCGTCGATATCGTCGTGGCCGATCGGCAGCGGCTCCGAACGCAGGAAGAACCCGGCGACCGCGGTGCCCGGTTCGGCCCGGGGGCGCAGGCCGGCGGTGCGGCCGGGGCGGCCGTTACCGGCGGGGATGGTGTACATCAGCTGCCGGCCGTCGAGGTCCAGTGTCGTCGGGATGGTGAACAGCGATACGTAGCAGCCGAGGTCGCGGAGGTAATTCTGTTCCGGGCCGAACACCAGGAGGCGGGTGCCGGACCGGACGCCGTCGGCGCCGACCAGCAGGTCGTATCGCCCGGACCGGCCACTGTCGAACTCGACGTGTACGCCGTGCTCGTCCTGCCGGACCGTGCCGACCGAATCGCCGAAAATGTAGTCGGTGACATCGCGGGTCGTGTCGTAGAGAATCCGGGACAGATCGGTACGCAGTATCGCCATTTCGGCGACCGGCCCACCCGAATCACCGAATACGTCGGTGCTCATGGTCGCCACGTGCTTACCGGCGCGGTCGATGAACGCCATCCCGCGTGCCCCGGTATGTGCCCGGCGCACCTGGGCCACGATGCCCATCCGCTCGGCGACCTGCCGGGCGGTGCCGCGAATATCGACCGCGTGACCACCCGTTCGCGGCTCGGGTGCGCGCTCCACGACGGTGGGGTGGAAGCCGTACCGGTGCAGCCAGTACGCGAGGGTGGGTCCGGCGATACCGGCGCCGGATATCAGGATATTGCGGTTCTGCACAGGTCCTCCTGTGAACTGGGCGAGGTCGATGCCGCATGTCGACAAGGAAAAGGCGCCGGCGAGTTCTCCGGAGAACTC
>NZ_JARWOV010000197.1 GCF_029868855.1 Nocardia carnea
CGAGCACGTGGTGCAGGTCAGCCGGGTTGTGGTCGTTGTGGTCTATGTACCGCCCAACTAACCCCTCCAACACTTGCTCGTGGGGGGCGCGGGCGCCAACTGACCGCGCGGGCGGGGCCCCGGACGGCCCCCGCCGGCGACTCTCACAGCTGGGTGGCGACCTCGTTGGCGATGACTGCCAGGTGTTCGAGATCGGCGAGGTCCAGGATCTGCAGATAGATCCGCTCGGTGCCGCTCTCGCGGTAGCGGCCGATCTTGTCGACGACCTCGGCGGGTGAACCCGCCAGCCCGTTGGTGCGCAGTTCGTCCACGTCGCGCCCGATCGCGGCGGCCCGGCGGGCGATCTCGGCCTCGTTCGTACCCACACAGGCGACGAGCGCGTTGGAGTACACCATGCTGTCGGCGGGCCGGCCCTGCGCCGCCACGGCCGCGCGGACGCGCTCGAACTGGGCGGCGCTGTCGGCGGCGGAGAGGAACGGAATATTGAATTCGGTCGCGTACTGCGCCGCCAGCCTGGGTGTCCGCTTCGGGCCCTGGCCGCCGACGATCACCGGGACGGGCTGCTGAACCGGTTTGGGTAGCGCCGGGGAGCGGCGGAGTTCGTAGTACTTCCCGGTGAAATCGAAGGTTTCGCCGAGCGCGGTCTGCCAGAGTCCGGTGATCACCGCGAGTTGTTCTTCGAATCGGTCGAATTTGTTGTCCGGGAACGGAATACCGTAGGCGGCATGTTCCTCGGCGAACCAGCCGGTGCCCAGGCCCAGCTCCACGCGACCGCCCGACATCTGGTCCACCTGCGCGACCTGGATCGCCAGCGGGCCGGGCAGCCGGAAGGTGGCGGCGGTGACCAGTGTGCCGAGCCGGATCCGGCTGGTCTCCCGGGCCAGACCGGCCAGGGTGATCCACGCATCGGTCGGGCCGGGCAGACCGTCCACCGATCCCATGTGCAGATAGTGATCGGACCGGAAGAAGCCCCCGAAGCCGAGTTCTTCCGCGGTCCTGGCCACCCGCAGGAGTGTCGTGTAGTCCGCGCCCTGCTGCGGTTCGGTGAAGATACGCAGTTCCATGGTCCTATCGTGCCGCACAGCCGGGCGGTGGCCCCGGCCGCCCTGTCGCGCCGGTGACCACCGCCCGTCAAGCCGATCGCGCGGCCGGTCCGGTCATCGTGGTGGGTAGCACCTGGTCGGACCAGCCGCACGGGAGACTGCAGCTGGCGATGACGAGTGTTTCGATCTCGCCGGTGTCGTAGATGCGGCGGCAGGATTCGGCGCGCGCCGGATAGCCGCACGATCTGCATTTGCCGAAGTAGTTGAGGATTTCGTCGGTGTGGTTGCGGACCATCCTGCGCCGGGTCTCGGGCATGGGTTCCTCCGGGGTCGCGATCGACTGTTACGGCGCCGAATGTAATTCGCGCACAGCGGGTGTGTGACCGGAGTGAGTAGTGGCTGGGAGCACTCACACCGTCGCCGCCGAAAGCTTTGGGCAACCTCCAACCACGAGGTCGGCGGGCTTTCCGGGGCACATGGTGAATACTCGGCAATTCGCTTCGTGACCTGTCACAGAGCCTCCCCGAGGCCGGTGCTACTCGCTGGTAATAACGGCGGCGCCGGGCTATTGTGAGCGACGTTACAGATGGGTTTCCCCGCCGACCCAGTTGTCCGTTGCGGGCCGACGAGAAGTTGTACGAGTTGGTTACCGACGTCATCGATGTGGTCGCGGATCTGCCCGCGGCGCGCGCCGCGGGATGGGATCTGCTGCTGGACCCGCAGACCTATCCGCGCGTGTTCACCGGGATCGGCGCCTGCTCCCGGCTCGACCTTCCGGGAGCGCAGCCGGTATTCGAATTCCGGATCGGCACACCGGATGCCGGTATCCGGGTGCTGCGGGTACGGGTGGTCACCGGCCGCTGGTACGAAAGCTGCGAACTGCACGCGCCGGAGATCGGCAGTTTCGCCGCTCTGCGGTTGACCGGGGAGGGCGCCCGCAGCCGGATCGCGGTCACCTTTTTCACTCCGGGCCGGGTGCACCGGCAGGTGGCCGGCCTGTCGAATTCCGCCGTCCAGGATTGGGCAGTCAGGGGCCTGCGCCGGATCGCCGATATCGTGCGCGGCGCCCGCACCTCGATCGTGGCCAACGGGGAGGCCTCGCCGGTCCGCCGGAACTTCGGGGTGCTGCGGCAGGTCACCGCCAGCGGCGTGGTGCGGACCAACGCGCAGGTGGCAGTGAAACAACTGCTGTCATTGAACAAATGGGGATTCAACCTGGCCGGTGGATACGCCGCCGGAGCCGCGTACTCGCCACGGCGGCTCGCCGTGATCGACGATCGGGGCGAGCGGACCTTCGCCGAGATGGACGAACGCACCACCGCGCTCGCCGGAGCCATGGCGGCGGTTGGTCTCGCGGCCGGGGATGCCGTCGGTCTGCTGTCGCGCAATCATGCCGGCATGGTCGAAACCATGGTCGCGGCCGGGAAACTCGGCGTGGACGTAGCATTGCTCAACGCCGGCCTGGCCGCCCGCACCATCGAGCAGATCGTCCAGCGGCATCGGTTGTCGGCCCTGTTCGTCGACGGTGACCTGGAGGAACTGGTGCAGTATCTGCACGCGGACCTGCCGCGGTTCACCACCGACCTGCGACCCCCGTTCCCGGACCGCTACACGGTCGACGATCTGATCGATATGGGGGAGAAGGATTTCCGCATTCCGGCCCACCCCGGCCGGTTGATCGTTCTCACCTCCGGTACGAGCGGGGTGCCGAAGGGGGCCCGCCGCCCGCACCCCAAGGGTTTCGCCACCATCGCCGCGCTGCTGTCCCGGATTCCGCTCGAAATGGAATCGGCGATGCTCATTCCGGCACCGCTCTTCCACACCTGGGGGCTGGCCGGGCTGCAGCTCAGTACCGCACTGCGTTCCACCGTGATCCTGCCGGAACGTTTCGATGCCGAGGACTGCCTGCGCCTGGTCGCCGAACACGGGGTCACCACCATGATCGTCGTGCCGACCATGGTCAACCGTATCCTCGACCTCCCGCCCGCGGTCCGTGCCCGGTACGACACCTCGAGCCTGCGGCATGTGATCAGTTGCGGGGCACCGTTGGCCGCAGCCACGGTGCTGCGATTCATGGACGCCTACGGCGATATCCTCTACAACGTCTACGGATCGACCGAGGTGTCCTGGGCGACCATCGCGACCCCGGCGGATCTGCGTTTCGCGCCTACTACCGCCGGCCGGCCGCCGCTCGGTACCCGCGTCGCGGTGCTGGGCCCGGACCACAAACCGGTACCGATCGGCGCCACCGGGCATATCTTCGTGGGTAATCACATGCTGTTCGACGGTTATGTCAACGCCGCGCCGCCGGACGAGGCGCACGGCATGCTCGATACCGGCGATATCGGGTATTTCGATGTCAACAGGCGGTTGTTCATCGCCGGTCGCGACGACGAGATGATCATCTCCGGTGGCGAGAACGTCTTCCCACGCCCGGTGGAGGAGGCGCTTGCGCATCTGCCGCAGGTGAGCGAGGTCGCGGTGGTGGGGGTCCCGGATCCGGAATTCGGGCAGCGGCTGGCCGCCTTCGTGGTGAAACACGAAGGATCCGGGCTGGATCCGGACATGGTGCGCACCTATATCCGGCATCGGCTCAGCCGGTTCTCGGTGCCCCGGGACGTCACCTTTCTGCCGGCCCTACCGCGCGGGGAAACCGGGAAGATCTTGAAATGGCTACTGGCGGGCGGGCACAACGGTGAGCTCCCGCCGTCGGGTATGGGCGGGCTGGGAGTCAGCGGGTCGGCGTGACCTGCTCGCCGTGACGGCGGACGACCACCGCGCCGGTACGCGGGCGGATGCCCGGCAGATGCCGATACCGCCGATAGTTGCGGTGACATGGGAAGATCCGGGGTTGCCGAATTGCCGGCCGATTCCGTGCCGGTGCCGCGGCGCCGGACAAGGGGAGCCGGGGCCACGGACCGCCGAGCGGGCACGGGTAGATTCAGCATCCGCATAGGCAATCGGTCAGGGAGAGGCATCCTCCGTGGTAGTAGTTTCCGTGCTCGCAGGGCTGGCCGCGGTGGTGGTGCTCACCGGGTTGCACTGGTACCTGTGGCGACGGCTGGTCCGTGACATCACCCGAGACGGTTCGGTGTGGCGGCCGATCGGCGCCGGGGTACTCGGTCTCGGCGCGGTGCTGATGGGCGCTGCGTTCGGTGCGGTGTTCGCCGGCGCGACCTGGGATGTCTGGCGGTTACCGGCGTGGACCGGTTTCGTCTGGGCCGCCCTGTTCGTCTACCTGCTGATCGGTGTGCTGGCGGGCGAGATCATCCGTCCGCTGCTGTTGCGTGCGCTGGAGCGCCGGGACGCCGGAACCGCCGCCGCGCCGCCGCCGGCGCCGGCCACCGTGCAGCCGGAAGAGACACCGGAGCCCGTGGGAGCAGCGGTCGGTGACAGCGGGGAGCCGCCCCGGACGGCGCCGATGGCCGCGCCGGGGACGCCGCCGCCGGCACTGCCCCCGGTCCCGTCGGCCCCGGCCCCGGCGCCGCTGTCGCGGCGGATGCTCATCTCCCGGATGGCGGCGGGCGCGACGGTACTGACGGCGGGCGCGGTGGTGGGTACCGGAACCTACGGGGTACTCGACGGGCCGATGGTGCGGCGGGTCACCGTACCGCTGGCCAAACTGCCCGCTCAGGCGCACGGGCTGCGGATCGCGCTGGTCAGCGATCTGCATCTGGGGCCGGCGCTCGGCCGCGGCTTCTGTGAACGGGTGGTCCGCACCGTGAACGAAACCCGCCCCGACCTCATCGCCCTCGTGGGCGACCTCACCGACGGCAGCGTCGCGGATCTGCGTGCGGAAACCGAACCGCTGGCCGGGTTCAGTGCCCGGCTCGGCACCTTCTTCGTCCCCGGCAACCACGAGTACTACTCCGATGCCGACGCCTGGCTCGACCGGGTCGGCGAACTCGGGATGCGAGTGCTGCTCAACGACCGGGTGAGCCTGCCCGATTTCGATCTGGCCGGGGTCGACGATCCCGCGGGCAGCACCATCGGCCGCGGTCCCGATTTCGCGGCGGCGCTGGACGGCCGGGACACCGAACGCGCCTGCGTCCTGCTCGCCCACCAGCCGGTGGTGGTGCACGATTCGGTGCGTTACGGCGTGGATCTGCAACTGTCCGGCCATACCCACGGCGGACAGCTGTGGCCGGGTAACCTGCTGGCGCGATTGGCCAACCCGACCGTGGCGGGCTTGGAACTGTACGGTGCGACGGCGCTGTACGTAACCCGCGGCGCCGGGGCCTGGGGCCCGCCGGTCCGGGTCGCGGCACCGTCGGATATCACGGTGCTGGAGCTGGCGTCGCTGCAGGGCGTTTGATCGGGTCGCGAGCGGGGCGGGAACCCACCTCAGAGCCGGGTGAGCAGCGTGCGCAGGCGTTCGATACGTGGACGCTGGACCGGGGCGAATTGCGGCGGGTGGTGGATCTCGATACTGAGCCGGTCGTCGTAGGTGGTGATGATGCTGGTTCCCCCACCGGGCTGCGGGGGCCGGCGGCCGGTGGGATCCGGTTTGGCGATCATGGTGGTGCGGAAATCGTCGATGCGGACCGCGGGCCCCGACAGCCCGGGTAATCGGCCCCAATTCGTGGTCATCACCGTGTCGAACGGATTCGCCGGAGGTGCCGCCAGCGTGTCGGGCAGCTGTAGCGGAGTCTGCTGGACGTAGCCGGTGGCGAGACCGTGCCGCAAGGCGCCGAAGACCCCCCGAGCCAGCGACGTGAGCGTCTGCGTCGCGCCGGGAACGGGGCGATACCCCGCGAAACCCAGCACATTGGTGCCCTCGGTCGGCCCGATCACCGGCCGAACCCGGCGCCGTAGGTCCACCGAATACGAACACTGCAGGCCGGCCACCGGAAGCCGGCGGGCCTCGGCTTCGGTGAGCAGTAGTGCCGCGGCCACCAGGCTGTGCACGGTCACGCCGGTGCGGTGCCCGTAGGACACCAGCGCACCGGTGTGCTCGCGGCTCAGCCGGCATCGGGTGGTGATCAGCGGCGGGTAGTCGTGGTCGTTGACGGCGAGCGCGTCGGGTGGGGGGAGCGGGGGTTCGCTGCGGGGTGGTCCCGCCCGGCCGGGGACCGGACGGCGGGTGATCCCGCGTGCCGCGAGCAGGTCTTCGACCGGCAGCGGTTGCCGGGCCGGCGGAAGCGCCGGCACCCGGCCGGCGGCGGCGGTCGAATAGCAGCGCCACAGTTGCTCGTAGAGGTGCAGCGCATGTGTCGCGTCGGCGATACTGTGGTGGACGAGCAGAGTGACGCTCGCTCCGGCCACCGACCGCACCACATGGACCGAGCCCAGAGCGCGCCGCTGATCCGGCTCGGCACCGGTGAGCAGCAGTTCCGGGTCACCGTCGGTGACGGTGAGCACGATCTCGGGCGGACCGGAAGTGACCAGTGTATGGCCGAACGGCTCACTCGGGACGAGCTGGGCGCCGAGCATGGGGTGCGCGGTGACCAGCGCCTCGTACGCTGCGGCCAGGGCGGTGGTGTCCAACCGGCCGGATACGCGCGCGCAGTATCCGACGAAAACCTCGCTGAAGGCGAAGATCTGCTCGCTGGGAGCGAGCGGTCGGATGACGGTAGCCGCGGTCATGGTGGTGCCTCTGTCCGGATGTTGGTGAGAGATTAACCCAAAAAGGCTTCGTTGCCTCATATTTCGCCGCGGGCGAGACGGATGCTACACAGTGGCCCCGACAGGGCTGGTACGTTTGCTTAGGTAAACCTAATTAGTGAGGAGGCCGGATGGCCAGGAAACGCACGACCATGACCGTGGCCCGGACCGAGCGGCTCAGCTCACATCTCGTCCGCGTATATCTGGGTGATCCCGGATTCGACGATTTCACCGGGAACGAATTCACCGATGCCTATGTGAAGCTGCTGTTCGACCGGCCCGACGGCGAGGTGATGCGCACCTATACCGTCCGCTCGGTGGATACCGCCGCCCGCGAGATCGCCATCGATTTCGTGGTGCACGGTGACGAGGGCATCGCCGGACCGTGGGCGGCGACCGTCCGGCCCGGTGAGCAGGTCACATTCTTCGGACCCTCCGGGGCCTACGCGCCGCGTGCGGATGCCGATTGGCATCTGCTGGCCGGAGACGAGGCCGCGCTACCCGCGATCTCGGCCGCCGTGGAAGCCCTGCCCGACGGCGCACCCGCGAAGGTTTTCCTCGAGGTCGCCGATGCGTCCGACGAGATCGCGCTGCCGTCGAAGGCGCTGGTCGACATCACCTGGGTGCATCGTGGCGGCGCGGCCCACGAGGTCGGCGACGACCGGGCCGGGGACAACGCCCCGCTGATCGCCGCCGTGCGCAGCGCACCCTGGTTGCCGGGGCAGGCGCAGGTGTTCATCCACGGTGAGGCGCAGGCGGTGATGCACAATCTGCGGCCCTATATTCGCCGCGAGCGCGGGGTCTCCGCCGAATTCGCGTCGATCTCCGGATATTGGCGCCGCGGGCGTACCGAGGAGGGGTTCCGGGTCTGGAAGAAGGAACTCACCGAGGCCGAGACCACCGGATAACCCCGGAGTCGGTCAGGTCGCCGGGCAGTCCGCCCCGCCCGGGATCGGCAGGCATATCCCGGCCGTCGCCGAGAGCAGAAGCCCGGCGCCGGCCACCAGCGCGCCGAGAGCGACGGCAAGGAACACTGCCACCCACAGCAGGCCCGGCAGCCGGGTCAGTCGGGCCAGCTGGTCCGCGTCGGTGGTGCCGTCGCGCATCCGGGACCGGGTGCGCTGCAACTCCAGGACCGGACGGCTGCCGGCCAACAGCAGCAGCCAGGTCGCCAGGTACGCGAAACCGGCCTGCAGCGCATCGGAACCGAACCAGGACACGGCAAAAACCAATGCCCCCGTGGTCATTACGGAAATCACGCCGTACACGTTGCGGATCATCACCAGCATGAGGGCCAGGGCGGCGATTGCGATCCACAGCATCAAGGTGATCCGCCCGGCGCCGAGCAGGGCGGCAAAACCGAGGCCGACCAGTGGCGGCGCCGGATAACCGGCGAGCGCGGTCAGGATCATGCCGAACCCGTAGGGTTTTCCGCTGGACACGGTGAGCCCCGAGGTATCGGAATGCAGGGTGATCGCATTGAGCCGCCGACCGCTCAGCAGCGCGACCAGTGCGTGCCCGCCTTCATGCGCAATCGTGACGACATTGCGGGTCACCCGCCACAGGGGTCCGTATCCGACGAGGATCAGGGCCGCCACCGCGGTGGCCAGTACCAGCCAGGACGGCGGAGCCGCCTGGGTCGTCGTGAGCCGCTCCGCGATGGAACTGCTGCGGTCTATCAGATCACCGGTATCCACCGCCGCACCATAACCGGGGAAGGCGCACCGGCGCGCGCCACCGGGAGCACGGCGGCTCCGGCTCGGCCCGGGTGGGCGATACCACGAGGCCGAGATATCTGTTGATGGGACGTTTCACTATCTTTCGCGTGCTGTATTCCGAGGTGGACCGAAGTCCGGGCGTTGGGTCGTACGCGGAACCGTGAATAACTATACGTTTGTCCATATCGGTAGTCGGTCGCGGGCGGAGGGAGCACGGATGTGCACGAGTGGGCAGTACGACCCCGAATCGGCGGGCTCCGCCGAAGCGTTCGAAGTGCCGGATCTCACCGAGCTGCTGCGGATCTGGTCCGTGCGCAGTACCGGCGTCGCGAGCGCGCCGCGGCCGGTGGCGGATTTCGGGACGGCGTTCCGGGTGGGGCTGGGTCTGGCGCTGGCGCTGCTCGACGATTCCGATTCGTCGGGCCGGCAGGTTCTGGCCCGGCTCGAAGTGGCGGCCGCGCGCTGGGCTCGCGAGGAAGTTCCGCTCGAGGTGATTCAGCATGCGTTGCACGAAGGGGTCAAAAGCGGACTGGGACTGCGTGAATCGCGGCTACTGCGACGCCCGGACCCGGCGTCCGGCGGGATCGATGGGTCGTTCGTGGTGGATGTGCTCGATACCCTGACCGCCGCGGTGTCGCGGGCCTATGTGGCGCAGGTGCGCAGTGGCCGGGAACCGGCCTGATGTTCTCACCGTGCCCGATAGCTGCGCGCGACGAGAGCGGAGCGCAGGTACCACAGGCCCGACGGCTGGGTCGGGTCGAAACCGGTCAGCTGCGCCACACGTTTGAGCCGGTAATCGATGGTGTTGGTGTGAATATGCATGAGCCGGGCGGTGCGCTGCCGATTGAGATTGTTGGAGATATGGCGCTGCAGCGTTTCCAGCAACTCCGGATGATCGTCGAGCGGATCCAGCAGCGAACCGAGATATTCCCGGCCCGGCCCGGGCCGCGTGAGCTGGTATTCCAATGCCATATCGTCGAACCGGTAGAGCCCGGGCACGCAATCGAGCCGCTGCACCATATCGAGCAGCTCATGGGCCTGGTCCGCCGCCGCGGGGATATCGGGGGTGGGCGATTCCACCATCGCGGCGCTGATCGGTACCTGCGCCGCCCGCGACAGCTGCGGAATCAATTCGTCGAGCTCCTCGGTACCGAGGGCTTCGGCAGGCAGCAGCACGGTGCCACCGTCCACGCTCAGCAGCGACAACGCCGCGTCGGCGCAGCGGGTGGCCAGTTCCGCCTGCACGCGGCGCAGTTTGCGGCGGGCCACGACTTTACCGTCGAGCGCGGGAACGGATTCGTCGGAATGGGCCGGAATCGCCACGGCCAGCACGATATACGCGGGCGCGATCTCGATACCGCATTCGCGGGCCATGGTCGAGGTGCTGTGCCCACCCAGCAGCGCCGAGGTGAGCGTATGTACCGCCGTATGGTGTTCGTTGACCACCGAGCGCAGTTCCCGCACATAGGCCATCGAAATACAGACCGTCATCTTGTCGAGCATTTCGACGACGAGTTTGGCGCCGTCGACCAGAGCGGAATAGTCGGTCACCGTCGCCTGCGACACCACCAGATCCAGGCCGAGCCGGAAACCTTCGTGGACGGCGTGGTGGATGGTGTCGATCGGCACCCCTTCCCGTGCCCAGCCCGCGGCGGCGTTCTCCAGTCTTCGGGTCTTCTCGGGGATGTCCTGGCCGTCGAGCATGCTGACGGCCAGCTCCAGGCAGGTACGGGTGATGGTGGTGACATCGCCGTAGATCGCATCGCCGGGCAGGGTCCCGCACGGCACCACGTTCTCCACGAAATGACCCACCATTCGGCGGGACAGTTTGCGGACATCCTGAAGCGGGGCGGACATGGGCTGTCCGGATAGCGTCAGCTTGGTTCTGGTCGTGTCGACGGTCATGCTGACTCCTTCTACCCCCGGATGGTGAGACTGCGGCTCCACAGTAACGAGCGCATGTCGACCCGGGTACCGGTTTGCGAACTGGACTGGACGACCGTGAAGGGGTGCGCCGATCGCATTGTGACCGGCCACAGTGGTATGGGCTATGGTCGGAACCCGCTGATCAGGCCGGTAGTGCGGGTGCAAGGACACGTGTCACCCGCTCGGCCCGGCCACAGATTTCGGCGCCGGTTCCGGGCCCGGCACTGTCCAGCCGGACCCGGATCAGCCCGCCGCCCTCGGTGGGCAGTACCACGATGCAGGTCGCCGCGGAATCGGCGGTTCCCGGCTGCACTCGCTGCCCGGTCCGGTTCGCGACGCTGATCTCGGTGCGGGTGGCCTCGGCGCCGCCCACTGTCTCCGGCGACCCGGCAGTGGTGAACAGCACGCGCACCACGGCCTCGCCGCTGCTCCAGCCGCACCCCACCCAGCCCGGCTCCGCGGCGACATCCCGCCGTTGCGATCCGGCCGGGAATCCGGCCTCGGCGAGCAGGTCGGCGGGCAGACCGCAGGGGTCCCATACCGCCGCCGGATCCGTGACCGGCGCCGGCCCGCAGGCGCCGGTACCCAGTACGGCGGCGAGAGCACACCACAGCATCCGGTGGCGGACGTGACTGCCCGGGGCAGCTGCCGAACTCGTCATTCCGCGGATGCTAGCCGCGGGTTTCGTTGCGGCACAGGATCTCTGTGTGCCCTCACAGCGGCCGCCGGCTGCTTGTGCCCTATCGGCACAAGCCGGTTCCGGCCGGTGCGGTGGGCAACCATCCTCCCACTATGTGGAAATCCCGGCCCTGTCCCGGCCGGACCGGGAATAGCGTGACCGAACGGCCGTGTTGGCCTGTCTGTTGTCCGAGGAGAGGAGTGCGCCGGTGGTGGCGGATACCGCAAAGGCCGGCGTAGGGCTGCGTTCCGACCGTGGCGCGATACTGGGCTCGCTGATGCTGGCCACCGGGCTGATCGCGCTCGATTCGACGATTATCGCGACCGCGGTACTCTCCATCACCGCAAGTCTCGGCGGTTTCGCCCAGTTCCCCTGGCTGTTCTCCATCTACCTGCTGGCCCAAGCGGTCACCGTGCCCATCTACGGCAAGGTCGCGGATATGGTGGGCCGCAAACCGGTGATCCTCTTCGGTATCGCGGTATTCGCGCTCGGCTCGCTGCTCTGTGGCTTGGCCGGAAATATGATGTGGCTCATCGTGTTCCGGGGTATCCAGGGAATCGGCGCGGGCGCCATCCAGCCGATGACCATGACCATCGCCGGGGATATCTACACCCTCGCCGAACGCGCGAAGGCCCAGGGGTATATCGCCGGAGTCTGGGCACTGTCCTCGGTGGCCGGGCCCCTGCTGGGCGGGGTATTCGCCGACTACCTCGGCTGGCGGTGGATCTTCCTGATCAATCTGCCGCTGTCGGCCTGGGCAGCCTGGATGCTGTCGCGCCATTTCGCGGAGACCGTGCCCCGGCAGCGAACGCGCCTCGACTATCCCGGGACGATCCTGCTGACCTCCGGGGCGGGGGCGGTGATCCTCGGCCTGCTCGAAGGTGGCCGGTCGTGGGGGTGGGCTTCGCCGGCGGGTATCGGGATCTTCGCCGGCGGCGCGGCCGCGCTGGTGGCGTTCGTTCTCGTGGAACGCCGGGCGGCGAATCCGATCCTGCCGCTGTGGCTTTTCACCCGGCGGGTGGTGGTGGCGAGTTCGGCGATCTCACTGCTCGTCGGTGCGCTACTACTCGGCCTGACCTCCTATGTCCCGACCTTCACCCAAGGCGTGCTGGGCGCGAGTGCTCTGGTCAGCGGTCTGACGGTAGGTGCGCTCACGCTGGGCTGGCCGCTCTCGGCCTCCCAGTCCGGCCGGGTGTATCTGCGGATCGGGTTCCGGTTCACCGCCGTCCTCGGCGGCGTGCTCGCCACGATCGGCGCGTCCGCGACACTGTTCATCGGCCCCGGATCATCGATCGGGCAGATCGCAGCCACCTGTTTCCTGATCGGTCTCGGGATGGGCCTGGTGGCCAGCCCGACCCTGATCGCCGCGCAGACCGCCGCCTCCTGGAACGAACGCGGCGTCGTGACATCGGCGAATATGTTCGCCAGGTCGATCGGCAGTGCGGTGGGGGTGGCCGTATTCGGGGCGCTGGTCAACTCACGGGTCGGTGATGCGGCCGTCCCCGCACCCGATGCCCTGGCCGAGGGGGTGCATCTGGTTTTCGTGGCGGTATTGGTGATGACGGTGGCCATCGTGGGTACCGGCGCCCTCATGCCGGGCCGCTCCGCATCCGGCCGGTAGCGGCCCGGCGTCGCGGCGGCTACGCCTCGCGGCCGAGAACCTCCACTCGTTCCCCGGCCTCGAATTCGATCACCTGGTGGACCCGGGATCCGCCGACCGGGCCGAGATCGGCGAGTACCACCTCCCCGCGCCGGGTCAGCGCTTCGACGATCGCGTCCACCGGTTTCCCGTCCGATCCGGCGATGCGGAGGCAATCGCCGACCTCGAGGGCATCGGCGCGGACGCCGCTGGGAGCCGCCTGGGGGTTGTACACCCCGCAGTAGGTGCGGCCGGCCGTATCGCCGATTCCGCGATGGGCGATGGTCCACCACACCGGTGCGGAACTTTCGCCGGCGGCCCGGCGGTGCCGGTACAGCACCCGATCGCGACCGTCCTCGGCGGCGGCCCGGCTCTCGTGCACCGAGACATGCCGCCGGATCGGTGCGCTGCGATGCTGTACGGTGCCCGCCGCACCGTCGACGACCAGTACCCAACCGGCGGACAGATCCTGATCCCGGGCTGCGTTCACCCGTTTGGCCAGGGCCTGCCCCGGAGTGGCACCGAGCCGGTCGGCCACCTCGGCCAGGCTCTCGGCCAGCCCCAGTGCCCGCAGGAACCCGGCCACCTCGATCTCCGCGGTGCCGAGCCGCTGGGCGAGTACGGGCATCGGTGTGCGCTCACGCCATGCCCGCCGGGCGAGGTGCTCGTGTTCGGTGAGCCAGAGCGCGGAGGGCCCGTGCCGGTGGTTGTCCACGACCGTTGCCCACCAGTCCCATTCCGGTTCGGCGGCGAGCCGGTCCCGGATCCAGCCGGCGCGATCGGCGGCCCGGACCTTCTCCTGCGGGGGAACGAAATTTCGCAGCGCGGCCCGCACGGCGGACGGTGTACGGCCGAGGTCGTCGGCGATCTCGACCAGGTCCTTGCCCGCTCGTAGTTCCGACGCGATGGTCCGATACTCCGATTCCCGCCACGAGGTGCCGTGCTGACGCGGCGGCAGCAGTCGTTGTTGTCCGAATTCACTCATCACAGAACCCCCGGTTCCGATGCGCCGGAGAGTATCCGCCGCGACCGGTCGGCCGATCGCGACTCACTCTCCGACTGTGTCCTACCTGCATGATTTTACTGTGGGGGTATGACAGAAACGGCTTCGCGAAGCGGCGGCGCACAGGCGCTGCCGGGTTCATATCTGTTCGGCAGCAACAGGTTAGGAGTTGCCGGGGCGTATGCCCGGCTCGGCCGTGCGCTGTACCGAATGCAGCGCACGGCCGAGTTGCGGTGTCAGGGAGTGGAATAGCCGATCAGCGCACCGATACCCGCACCGATCGGGATGGTGACCAGTGCACCGACCCCGCCCAGGAAGAAACCGAGTACCGCGCCGATCCCGCCGCCGATCAGCGCACCGATTCCGGCATTGTGCATTTTGCGGGCTTCGGTCCCCGGATCGGCGACCAGCTGGGCGATATGCTTACCCGCCGGTGTGGCGGCATCCGGAGTGAGCGTGAGGGTCCGGCCGTCCGCGGAGACCGCGGCCGTCAGTGGTGCGGTGGTACCGGCGGCAGCGACCCCGAGCGGCAGGGTGGTGCATGATGTTTCCCCACATGTTCTGCCGGCGTGGCTCTACCGGCGGTCCCCAGAAGCCGGATCTCGGCCCGGAACCCATTCTCGAGCAACCGGTTACGACAGACAACGCTTTCGTGCCGATCGACCCCGACACGCCCTCCGGCGGATTCGGCGGCGATTCGGCCGTCCTGTCCGTCAGATATCCAGGATATGGGGTAGGCCCGCCCGGAACCGGTCGGCGTCGAGCTTCTTGGCCGCTTCGAACGCCGGCGGTGCGACCAGCGGGAACACCGGGGCGTGCGGGGCGGGATCATCGGCGGCGTCGATAATGGCATTGGCGGCGTTACGGCCCGATTCGTTGGCGCTCTCCATGGTTGCCAGGTCGATATGACTGCGCACATGGTCGCCGCCGAAGAACAGGTTCGGAATCGCGCAATACGCGTGTGGCCGATGATCGTAGGATCCGACGGTATTGACCAGCAGCGGAGTCTCGTTGTGGGCGGTGCCACCGGACCAGCTGATCCCGGGATCCAGATGCCAGGAATGGACATCCTCGTCGCGCAGCCAGCCGGTCCCGGTGTTCAGCCATATCTTCAGCTGCGCCCATACTTCGGCCGCGATTTCTGCGGCGGTGCACTGCTTGGCGGTGCGCCGGTGCAGGATCCCCGGGGTATCCCAATCGGAGATATCCACCGAGAAGCATTCCCGGACCGACCCGTCGCCGTACTGGCCGGCGAAATCGCCGACCCACATCGGTGCCTGGCGCAGCGCCGTAAGAGCCCACGGCGAACCCAGGGCGGCGATATGACCCTCCGGGATCTCGGTGGGGCGGCGTAGATAGAACTGGATACCGACCATCCAATCGGTGAGCAGTTCCCGCATCCCCGCCAGGTGTGGATCGGCGTCGAGAATCGGATCGCTCAGCAACGGCACTGTTTTCTCCACGGGCATGGCGCAGACGTAGTGGTCCGCGACCACGGAGGTTGCTGCGCCCTGGGCGTCGGTCACGGTCACCGAGTCGATCCGGCCGCCGGCGTAGGACAGCCGGCTCGCGCGCTGTCCCATGACGAATCGCACACCGCGGGACCGCAGATAGGCCACCCACGGGTCGATCCACGCGGCGTTCGTGGGGCGGTTCAGGATCCGGTCCACACCACCGGAGAACTCCGGGATCAGTCCCGTCCCGGCGAGTACCAGTGCCTCGCCGATGGTGCCGATGGTGCGCGCCGAACTCAGATGCGGTTTGGCCGCCACCGTGATGCGGGTGAGCGCATTGACGAGGTACGCCCGGTAGGCCGCGGATTTGCCGTCGGCCCGCATGATCTGTTCCCAGGTGAGGTATTCCCATTGCCCGAACCGCCGTTCGGTACTCGAGGTGAACCACATGAGCATCTGCTTGCCGAAGAAGGCCAGTTCGTGCGGTGGCACTTCGGGGATGAAACCGAATGCGCTGACAATGCTGTTCTGCAGGCGTTCCGGGGTGAGCTGGTCGAGACCGGCTGTCTCCACGGGCGCGAAGATCGGCGGCCGGTCGCGGAAACCGGCCACGGTGCCCTCGACGCGGATCAGATTGTCCAGGACGCCGTTCGGGTTGCCGGGAAACGGAATCCGGCGCATGGTGTCGGGAATGTTCTGATAGCACCCCGGGAAGAACCGGAATCCGTGCTCGCCGGGCAGATCGGCGCGTCCGCCGGTACCGGTGCCGGGGACCCCCATACTGCGTGCCTTGCCGCCGAGATGGGACGGTTCGTAGACGGTCACCCGGAACCCGCGTTCGACGAGTTCGTGGGCGGCCGACAAACCGGCCATTCCACCGCCGAAGATCGCGACGTCCTTACCGCCGGTGTGTAGACCGGGCGTTCGGTACCGGGCCGGGGTCGCGGTGGCGGTCGCCGGTGCGGCCGCGAGTATCGCGGCGCCGGCCAGTGCCCCGCGTAGCGCGGTACGGCGGTCGATCGTTGCTGACTTCTTCGGCAGCTGATCCGACATGGTGCTCTCCTGGTCAAGCGGTTGAGGTGCCGGTGACGGGTGCGGCGCCGCGCAGGGTGGTGCACGACGCCCGGAATTCGCGAGTGGTGGCGGCGATCTCGTGCGCGATATCGGCCAGCACCGGACCGGGATCACGGCGGTGCCGCCACAGCGCACCGGCCGTCAGCCGCGCCATCCGGGCCGGTGTGTAGAGCTCGGCGGGGCGTCTGGTGCGGGAGAAGATCCCGGTGGTGACGGCCGCCAGATCCGGGTCGGTCGTCGCGGCGCGGTACAGTTCGACCTCGAGCGGGCTCATCGCCGTACCGCGGGCGAGCCGGTTGGTCCAGTGATAGATCTCCCGGCATTCGCGTACGCGTCGCTGTTCCCAGGCGGCGATCGTGTGGTCCAGCCGGATGGGATCCTCCAGCACCGGAACCACAGCCTCGGCCAGCAGACGACCGTAGTGCAGGGCATCGCGAATACCCTGTGCGGTCACCGGATCCTTGAAATGCCCGGAGTCGCCGGGTAGTGCCCAGCCGGGCCCGCTCGACCGCCGGAAATACGAAGTGATCCCGGTGGCCGACCGCGCCCGCCCGACCTGTTCACAGTCCTGTAGACGTTCACGCAGCGGCGGGAGCCGGTCCAGGGCCGCGGCGTAGCGGCGTTCGGCGTCGCCGGGACGGAGCCTGCCGGTTGTGGCGGGTGGCTGGACCAGACAGAGCAGCAGGCCGTCGTCGCAGGGGAAAGCCGTGCCGAGATCGGCTCCCACCCGCCATTGCGCGGCGGTCGAGCGCCAGTCGGTGGAGCGGTCGCGCCAGTAGGCGAAATAGCAGTCACGACCGCTGGGTTCGGCCTCGTACGGTGTTTCCACGCCCGCCAGTCGCGCGACGGTACTGCGCCGGCCGTCGGCCCCGACCACCAAAGCGGCGCGGAGTTCGGCCGTGCGCCCATCGGGCCCGGTGTAGCGGACACCTGCGCACCGCGCACCGTCCCAGACCAGTTCGGTCACTCGGCAGTGCTGCCGTATCTCGGCCCCCGCATGGGTGGCCGTGCGGACCAGTGCGTGGTCGAGGCCGGTCCGGCGGACGCAGAGCGTGTAGTCGATGCCGTCCACCTCGGGAAACGGTGTCGTGATCGTATATCCGGCGCCCGCCGCGAAGGCGTGGGTGAGCGCGGGAGCTCCGAGTTCGGATACCGCGTCGAGCGCACCCAGCCGGAAGAGTTCGGCGACCCCGGCCGGCCACAGCAGATGAGTGGACAGGGTGTCCGACGGAAATCGCGCGCTGTCCAGGACGACGACCTGGCGTCCCGCCCGGGCGAGCGTCGCTGCGGTGGCGGAACCGGCGCAGCGGGCGCCGACCACCACGACATCGGCTTGTTCGACCGCGGCGGGGGAGTCAGTCATACGAACCGCCTCGGTCATCGAGTCTCGGACACTATGTCCGATTGATGGTGCGGGGTGGTGGCGAGGTTGTCAACCATCCGGGCCGCACTGTCCCGCACAGTTTTCCGCGAGGGTCCCCGGGACTCGGTAGCCGAGATCCGGGTTGCCCCGGCGCCCACGGCCCTCGCCGGATGGCGGGCACAATGGGCCCATGGACCTTGCGAGCGAACACCCACCACAGTGGTCGAGCGAGTCGGCGGTCCCCGGATGCCCTCGCTGACCCGCGCCGCCCGGCCTGCCCGGAAGCCGGACGACGACCGCCGGGCCGAATTCGAGCAGCGGGTGCTGCGCGCGGTCGAGGACCTGCTCGCCGACGGGACGCCGTTCACCGAGATCGCAGTGCAGAGGATCGCCGCGACCGCCGAGGTGGCGCGGTCGACGTTCTACCGCTACTTCCCGGACAAGAGCCAATTGCTCATCCGCATGGCGGAGTTGGCCACGAGCGATCTGTTCGCCGCGGCCGAGCGCTGGTGGAACGCCGAGCACACCGATCGCGAGGCGGGTGTGCGGGAGGCGATGAGCGCCATGATCGCGGGCTTTCGCAGGCACCGCTTCCTGCTGCTCGCGCTGAGCGAACTCGCCGCCTATGACCGCGATGTCGGTGCTTACTGGCGTGGCCGTGTCGCCGGCTTCGTCGAGCTGGTTCGCCGGCGCCTGGAGGCCGATCGCGCCGCGGGACGGGTGGCGCCCGAACTGGATCCGGCCGCCACCTCGCTGGTATTGGCCGCGATGGTGGAACGGTCCATCAGTACGGCGTTCGCGGTGCGTACCGGCATATCCGATGCGGAACTGGCGCGGGCGCTCGGCCGCTCGATCTGGCTGGTGGTCTACGGTGACGCCCCGGCCGGTCCGGCCTGAGGGCAGCGCGCTAGCCGGCCGCAGGGCCCGGGTCGACCAGCCGGCGTGCGGCCAGGACGACGGCGGCCCGTTGCTCGGCGATCCGGCGGGCCGGACCCTGGCCGCTGTGGACCGCGGTACTGCGGGCAAGTTCGGTGAGCATGCGCAGCAGGGTCGGCGCGGCGATATCGGCGGTGACCGTTCCCGTGCGCTGGCCACGTTTGATCTCGGCCAGTTTGGGGTCGACGGTGCGGCGCAATACCTGTGTGATCCGCTCGTCGGCGGGTTCCAGATCCGCCCACGCCTGTAGTCGCGCGTTGTCCGGATGGGCGAGGAAATGGTCGAACAGCCGGCCGACGTATCCGGGGAGATCATCGGCCCGCAGCGCGGTTTCGGCGGTGGTCTGCGCGGTCCACTGTTCGGTGACCGCGGCGAACAGTTCCGATTTACCCGGGAAGTAGGCGTAGAGGCGATCCTTGCTGGCCTGCGCGGCCGCGGCGATCCGATTGATCCGGGCGCCCGCGGTGCCGTACTCGGCGAACTCCGCTTTGGCCGCCGCCAGAATCCGCTCCCGGGTCGCCTGGCCAGCCGCACGCATGCGATGGATCGTAGCTTGCCGAACCAGATGGTTCGGAACTATGGTCGTTTCCGAACCAGATGGTTCGCCGAACCGGCCGAGGGGACAGATTATGAGCGCGGACACGCCACGGTGGCGGCAGTTGCGGGAGCAGGCCGAGGGCGTATCGGTCGCCGAACTCGACGATCTCTGGGCGCGGCTGCGGCCCGCGCGCGCCGAGGATATTCTCGGCGAATGGCGCGGTGACGCCTTCCAGACCGGCCATCCACTGTGCCGGGCACTGCCCAAGAGCCGGTGGTACGGCAAAACGTTCCATGCGCTCGACGATGCGAAACCACTGATCTGCCGGGCCGAGGACGGCACGCTGTTCTCGAACGTGGAACTCGGCGGCGGCGAGGCCACCCTGTGGAATATCGAATTCCGCGGCGAGGTCACCGCCACCATGGTCTATGACGGCCGCGCCGTATTCGACCATTTCAAATGGCTCGACGACACGACCCTGATGGGCATCATGAACGGTCGCCCGGAGTTGGTCCTGGCCGGTGGCGAGTACTTCTACTTCCTGCTGGAACGGGTGTAGCGATGCGGACCACCGCGCTCCTGTCCCGCGATCCGGCGGCACCGTTCACCGTGGAAACGGTCGATCTCGACGGTCCCCGCGACGACGAGATCCTGGTGCGCATCCTCGCTTCGGGGATCTGTCATACGGACCTGGTCAACCGGGTGCTGGGTAAACCGGACCGGCCGGTCCTGCTCGGTCACGAGGGGGCCGGAGTCGTGACCGCGGTCGGTGCTTCGGTGACCTCGGTGGCGCCCGGCGACCACGTGGTGCTCACGTTCCGGCACTGCGGCGCCTGTCCGAACTGCGCGGGCGGCCGGCCCGCGTACTGCCGGCACTCCACCGCGCTCAACCATTTCGGGCGCCGCGCCGACAGATCGCCCCGCGTTCTGGTCGCCGGTGCACCGGTGCGCGACGGCTTCTTCGGGCAATCCAGTTTCGCCGGGTACGCACTGGCCACCGCGGACAACACCGTGGTCGTCGACCCGGCGGTGGACCCGGCCGTGGCGGCCTCCTTCGGCTGCGGATTCCAGACCGGCGCGGGTGCGGTACTCAACGTCCTGCAACCGGAATCCGGGGCGTGGCTGGCGATCTACGGCGGGGGAGCGGTCGGCTCGGCCGCACTGCTGGCCGCCCGTACCGTCCCCGGCGTGCGGACCGTCGTGGTGGAAACATCTGCGGCGCGGCGGGAAACGGCCACCGAACTGGGCGCAGATATCGTCCTGGATCCGGCCGGGGCGGGAACCGCGCAAACGGTCGAGGAGATCACCGGCGGCGGGGCCACCCACGCCCTGGACACCACCGGGATCCCCGCCGTACTGGCCGATGCGTTCGCGGCGCTCGCGACCGGAGCCACCGTGGTCGCGGTGGGTCTCGGTACCGGTGTGCCGCCCATCGATGTGCGCGATATGGTCCTGCAGGGCAAAACGATCCGCGGTTGCCTGGAAGGCGATGCGGAGCCGGCCACCTTCATCCCGTACCTGCTCGACCTCTACGGCAAGGGAGAGCTGCCGGTGGACCGGCTGGTGACCCGCTTCCCCCATACCGAAATCGAGACGGCGCTCGCCGGACAGCATGCGGGGTCGGTGATCAAGCCGGTACTCACCTGGTGAGGCGGCCTGCGGCTCCCGGCCACCGGAGCCCGACAGCCGGCGGACGAATTCCGTTCGCCCAGCGGTCATCCGACAGTCGCCTCGGCGCGCAATCCTGCACGGTACGACCATTGCCCACTGTCTCGACCGGTTCCGGGCACCGGGAAAGGCCGGCCGCCGTGTCCGATATGCCGATCCGCGACTACATCGCCGAATTCCTGCGTACCCACTGCGATCTGGAATTCGACACCATCGCGCCCCATGCCACCCCGTCCGAGCTGGGCATTGATTCGCTGACGGTGTTGTCGATCATCGTGCTGGTCGAGAAGGAGTACGGGATCGAACTACCCGACCGGCAGATGGCCTCCGCGCGGACCTTCGCCGAACTGATGGAACTTCTCGGGGTTCCGGTGACGACCGCCTCCTGATCCGGTTCGGAACCGCGCCGCGGAGCCTGTGATGCGGCCGTCGTGGAATTGCAACGTGCCGGTGACCGCCGGTCCCGGGGGCCGCGGCCATCGGGGCGAATGGATGCCGATCGTCTGCTGTCTCGTAGCTCTTCCCGCGTGTCGTATCGGCGACACGCCGCTGTTTACGGCGCTGACCAGAAGTTTTCGGCGCGTCTCTCCCCACGAAGGCCGCGATTGCGCTTCAATAACCGATCGGGTTCGGCTTTACGGAAACGGCATTCGTCCGCCACCGGATACACCGGCATCCGAGAGGGGCACGACCAGAATGAGCATGATCCTCACCGCATTGCACGACGGCCTTCCGGCGTTGCACGACAGCTACACAACGCTCGCTCAGGTGGGCAATCCCACCCCGGAAGCACCGCCACTATCGGACAAGATCACCCAGATGACCCGGTACCTGACCTGGTTCGTCCTGCTCTCCGGCGTCACCGCGATCATGTTCGGCGGCGGTAAGTTCGCCTGGGAGAAATGGAACGGCGGCGCGCTGACGGCGCCGAAGCAGATCGCCGGCGCCATGATGGGCGGTGCAGTCGCCACCAGCGCGGGAACGATCATGAACGCCATCATGGGCGGCTGACGGGCCGCTACCGGGCGCAAGGTCACGGCTCGGGTGCACCCTGCTCATCGCGACGACGACGTGAGGGTTGTCGTCACCGGGCAATTGTTCCGCCCGTCGGTCCCCGGCGGTTCCCGCTCTTCCGGACCCGTACCGGCCGGGGCCGACTGTGCCTGCTCGGTTCCCCGGCCTCGCGTTCGCGGCCTTCGGGTACCACCCGGGCAACCCTGATGTGCCGAGCGGGTTGCTAGATTCGGGTTCGTGCACTCCGGCGTCACGGGAACACTCGTTCGGTGGTTGCTACCGGCATTCCTGGCGGTAGCTCTGCTGGGCATGCACCATCTGCCCGCCGCCGGCGAGCCCGCTGCCACTCCCGCGCAGCACGAGCTGCTCCGGTCCGCCCCGGCGGAGGCGATTTTCCCGCCGCCGTCCGATACGCAGTCCGGTCCGGCCCACTGTTGCACGATGCCGCAGGTGCTCGTGCCGGAGCCCGCTCACGACGGGCCCGGCGATCATGGTGCGGGTCACGAATTGCTGCATCTGTGCCTGGCTGTGCTGGCCGCTTTGGCCGGACTCGTCCTGACATTGTTCGTCGTCGCCCGGGGCATAGCGGGATACGTCCCGGGCGCCGTGCCCCCGGCTGCTCCGATCGTCTGGGCGCGACCCCCGCCACCGCTCGCTCGACGTTTGGCCGCCCTGGGTGTGTTGCGGCTGTGACGGACGGCCGCCGGACCCGGTGATCCGGGTCGCGGCGCTGCTGCGCCGGTCACAACACCCATACTCAGGGAGAACGAACTCATGAACAGAAAGTCGCTGACCGCCTCCGCGATCATCCTCCTCGCCTCGGCTCTGGTATCGACCGCTTGCGGGAACGACGCCGGTGAATCGGGCACACAGGCGACGAGCGGTGCGATGACCACATCGGCGGCCGCGGGTCCATCGGGCACTTCGCCGGTGGAGGGCGAGCACAACGAGGCCGACATCCGTTTCGCGCAGGAGATGATTCCGCACCATCGGCAAGCCGTGGAGATGGCGGCGCTGGTGCCCTCGCATTCGACCGATTCCCGGGTGATCGACCTGGCGGCCCGCATCCAGCAGGCGCAGGATCCCGAGATCACCGCGATGACGGGGTGGCTGCAGGCGTGGGGCGCTGCGGTCCCCGAAGGCACCGGCCATTCCGGCGGACATCACGGTGGTATGCCCGGCATGATGACCGATGAGCAGATGGCCGAACTCGAGGCGGCACAGGGTCCGGAATTCGACCGGATGTGGCTGACCATGATGATCGACCACCACGAAGGCGCGGTACAGATGGCACAGACCGAGCTGGCCGAGGGAAGCGATCCCCAGGCGCGGACCATGGCACAGCAGATCGTCGACGCCCAGCAGGCCGAAATCCAGCAGATGCAGGCGATTCTGGAAGGCTGACCGAGTGATTGGTGGGGCCCCCGCCGGGGGGGGCGCCCCGCGCCCCCCCCCCCCCACCCCGCGCGCTTCCCGTCGTGGGCGCCGGGGCGGCCGGGCGGCCGCGGGCCCCCCCCCCCCCCCCCCCCCCCCCCCCCCCCCCCTCCCTGCCTTACCGCGGCACTTTGCCCAAGTACGGCCAGCGCGCCGAGTTGCGCGCGGCCGAGGTCGAGTTCGGGATCGATCAATCCACTGCAGCGGAGAATCACCGGCCGGATGATCGGGATCTGTCGGTCGCTGCCCCGGGTTCCTCGCATGCGCGGTAGCAGTCCGCGGACGTGTGGCACGGCCGAAGAGCGATCGGTCGAACGGTAAGTCGGTATGCGGCCGGGATCGAAGTCCTGTTCGCGTTGAGTGGGGTCGCCGGTGGCGCGGGCATTCCGTCAACCGCTGGGCGGCGGCTCGTCGTCGAGGGCGGCGAGTGCGGAGAGGGGCGCGATGAGTGCGGTGGTGTCGAGGCGGGAAACGCTGGACAGCGCGTGCAGCAGGACACCGTCGAGATACATCGCTATCGCCCGGGCCGCGGGGATCCCGGTATGCGGAGTGAGGATATCGACGAGTCCGTCGAACCAGACCCGGGCCAACGGGCGCAGTTCGGGGTGGCGAGTCGCGGCGAGATAGAGCTCGTTCACGGTGAGCATCTGCTCCGGGCGGTCGAGGTAGCCGGCGACGAGCGCGGACAGGGTCGCGGGCAGATCGGTGCCGCGGGCCAGTTCCCCGGCCCATTCCGCCAGGGCCTCACGGGTGGCCGCAGCGGTTTCGGCCAGCGCCGTCTCGGTGAGATCGGCCAGATCGGCGAAATAGTAGGTCGTGGAGCCGACCGGCACCCCGGCTTCGGCCGCCACCAGGCGGTGGGTGATCCCCGCGATCCCGTGGCGCGGGATCAATGCGCGGGTGGCGTCGAGGATGCGGCGGCGCCGGTGCGGATCCCGGGGGGTCAATGCGCGCCCGCCAGGTTGAGGGTGACCACGCCGGCGACCACCAGCGCCACCCCGGCGATCTTGGCGGGGCCGAGCGATTCACCCAGGAACAGCGCGCCGACGATGACGATCAAGGTCGTGCCCAGGCCCGACCACACCGCATAGGCGAATCCGACCTGCATTCCACGTGCGATGGCCTGGGCCAGGAGAACGAAGGCGACGGAGTACGCCGCGAGCGAAGCCACGGTCGGCCAGAGCCTGGTGAATCCTTCGGTGGCCTTGAGCAGGCTTGTTCCGACGATTTCGGCGACGATCGCCAGCCCGAGCATTACCAGTGCCATGACCGCTTCCTCCGTGTGTGTACGTTTGTCCATGTACAAACGTACACACAGTGGTCTGTCCGCACGCTCGGTTGCCGGCCGGTGGCGAACCGATACAACACGCACCTGCCATTCACCGGGCGGCGGCCGTCGAGTGTGGATGCCCGGCTGTCCCCCAGGGGTATCGCTGCCCGCCCGCACCGGCGAGTCGATACTGAGCAGCTCCAGCCGGTCGTAGTATCGGTCTGCGGATTATGGCTGCGGAAGTCCGAGAACGAACCGGTGCCCCCGGTGTGCGTCAGCGAGGGATATACCGTCGGAAGCCGGAAATCGAACCAGCGACGGATATCCGTCCGGGGCGCGTCTACTGGGAACAGTCCCGGCGGTTCCTCGTCAGCAGGAACAGGATCACCAGCAAGGCCCCGGCCAGGGCGAGTGCGAGTTGACGGTTGGTGGAGAGTCCGGCAGCTGCCATCAGATCGATGGGTTCGGCGGCGCGTCGCGCGGCGAGAGGCGTTGCCGCCGTTGCGGATCCGGTGGCCTCGGCGGCATCCGAGGTGGGTGTAGGCCCGGTAGCGGCCGAGCTGCTCGCCGTACCGGGTGCTTCGTTGCCGCCCCCACCCGCCGACGAGGTGATCTCCGCGGCGAGGTTGTCGGCGAAGGTGCCGATCAGTGTGCCCGCCACATCGGCCAATGCTCCACGGCCGAACTGGGCGGGCTTGCCGGTGATGGCCAGATCGGTGTCGACGAAAACATCCGTGACCCCGCCCGATTCGACCAGGCGGCAGGTGATCACCGCTTTCGCGGTGCCGTTGCCGCGGGTTTCGCGACCGCCTCCCTCGAGGACCGCGACTTTGGCCTCCGCGTCCTGGGACAGGATCTTGATGACACCGTTGTAGGTGAGCCCGACCGGCCCGAGTTTCACCTTGATCTTGCCGTGGAAATCGTCGCCGTCCCGGGAGGTGAGGGTCGCCCCCGGAACGCAGGGCGCGAGCCGCTCGAGGTCGAGCAGAACGGGCCAGGCGTCAGCGGCGGGAACGGGGATCTGGAATGTGTTCTCGAGTTTCATACGCGGTCCTTGGCTTCGGTGGGCCGGTTCAGGCATGCGGGGTCGCGGGGGAGTCGGCGTCGATCGTGGTGGCGGCGTCCCGGACGGCCCGGATGATGCCCTGATAGCCGGTGCACCGGCAGATGTTCCCGGACAGTGCCTCGCGGATCTCGTCGTCGCCGGGATCGGGGTTCTCCGCGAGGAAGGCGGTGGCGGAGACGACGAATCCCGGTGTGCAGAAACCACACTGCAGGCCGTGGTGGTCGCGGAACGCCTGCTGCACCGGGGACAGCCGGCCGTCCGGTTCGGCCAGGCCCTCGACCGTGGTCACCTCCGCGCCGTCCGCCTGCACGGCGAAGACCAGGCACGCGCGAACCGCCGCGCCGTCGAGCAGAACCGAACAGGCACCGCAGACGCCGTGCTCGCAGCCGAGATGGGTGCCGGTGAGACCGCAGGTCTCGCGCAGGTAGTCGGCCAGGGTGCGCCGGGGCGGGATCCGGTCCCGGCGCCGGACCCCGTTGATCACCACCGAGATCTCGATATCAGTCATTGCTCGCCTCCTCTACCGCGCGAATCCAGGCCCGCGCGACCATGACCGCCCCGATCCGGCGCCGGTACTCGGCGGATCCGTGGATATCGGCGGGAACAGCGTTCAGTGCCGCGGTGGCGGACCGCCCGACCTCCACCGGATCGACCCCGGCCGCCGGGCGCCCGAGTACTTCGGACTCCGCGGTGGTGGCCCGCAGCGGGGTCGGCGCCAGGCCGAACAGCCCCAGCGCGACCTGCTCGATCCGGGAGTCCGCGTCCAGGCGTACCGCGACGGTGGCGCCGGCCATGGCGAAATCGCCCGCCCGGCGGGCGAATTCCTCGATCGCGAAACCGGTGCGTCCCCGCCACACCGGGAAGGTGACCCCGGTGAGCAGTTCATCGGGTTCCATAGCGGTGCTCCACATTCCGGTGAAGTAGTCCGCTGCCGCGATCTCGCGTATGCCGCGCGGCGACAGGGTGTGCATTCGCGCGTCCAGCGTCAGTGCCACCACCGGATATTCGCCGGCGGCGTCGGCGTGGGCGATCGCACCACCGAGGGTGCCGCGATTGCGGATCTGGAAATGGCCGATCAGTGGGGTCGCCCGGTGCAGCAGTGGGATATCCCGGCGGATCTCCGCCGACCGGCCCACCGCGGCGTGCGTGGTGCCGGCGCCGACCCATACCGACTCGCCGCGGGTTTCGATACCCCGGAGTTCGTCCAGGCGGCGCAGGTCGACCAGATGGTCGAAGACGGCGAGCCGCAGTGCCAGCATCGGCACCAGGCTCTGCCCGCCGGCGATGATCTTGGCTTCCTCGCCGAGATCCGCCAGCAGCGCCACTGCCTCGCCCGCGGTGGCGGGCGCGTGATAGTCGAAGGCCGCGGGTTTCATGCTGTCACCTCCGTGGTCCCGTTCGCGCGGGCCTCGTCGATCATGGCCACGATCCGGGCCGGGGAGAGGGGGAGCCGGTCGATCTGCACACCGAACGGCGCCAGCGCGTCGGCGACGGCATTGAGTACCGCGGGCGTCGAGCCGATCGCACCGCCCTCGCCGACACCTTTGAACCCGCCCGGGCCGGAGCTCGGGGTTTCGACGTGCCCGAGCTCGATCACCGGGACCTCGGTCGCGGTGGGCAGCAGATAGTCCAGGAAGGTGGTGGCGACCGGGTTCCCGTCGTCGTCGTAGGCCAGATGCTCGTAGAGCGCGCCGCCGATACCCTGCACGGTGCCGCCGTAGATCTGGCCCTCCACCACATTCGGGTTGATCATCGGCCCGACGTCCTCGCTGACGACGAACCGCAGCAGTTTCACCGCACCGGTGTCGATATCGACCTCGCAGGTGCAGACGTGGGTGGCGTTTGCCCAGATCATCATCTGATCGGCACGGTGCCGGCCGGTGGCCTCGAGACCGGGCGGGACACCCGCCGGGAGGAGTTCGGTCTGGAAATACGCGATCTGCGCTATCTCGGCCAGCGACAGCGATTTCCCGGTCTCCGGGACCCCCGCGCGGCCGTGTGCGAATTCGACATCCTCGACCGGCGCGCCGAGTTGATGTGCCGCGATGGCGATGATCCGTTCGCGCAGTACCCCCGCCGTCTGCGCGATGGCGCCGGCGGCCATGGAACCGGACCGGCTGCCGTTGGTGCCGCCCCCCTGGGGGGCCACCGCGGTATCACCCTGGACGGTCTGCACATCGGCGATATCCACGCCGAGCGCATCGGCGGTGAGCTGGACCGCGGTGGTCTCCAGGCTGTTACCCGCCGAACCGCCCGAGAGGTAGACGTTCACCTTGCCGGTGGCCGAGATCCGGATGGTCGCGCCTTCGGTGCTCAGGAACGGGGTGCTGCCGGTGGTGGGTTCCACATAGGTACAGGTTCCGACGCCCAGATAACGGCCCTCGGCGCGGGCCCGGGCCTGTTCGGCGCGGAAGGCGTCGTAATCGAGGATCTGCAGCGCTTGTTCGAAGGTCTCCAGCGGCGAGGCGTCGGAGTACGGCATCCCGTTCGGGTTGGCGACCGGCATCTCCTTGTGACTCAGCATATTCCGCCGCCGCAGTTCCACGGGGTCCACCCCGAGGCGGCGGGCAGCCGTATCCAGCAGCAGTTCGCGGGACACCGATTCGAACTGCCAGGGGCCCCGGTAGGCGACCCGGCCCACGGTGTTCGAGTAGTACGAGGCGGTGCTGAAGCCGGCTTCCGGTATCCGGTACGGGCCGGGGAACAGCATCCCGACCGCGATCGAGGAGGTGAGCGGCGAGGGAACCGGGTAGGCCCCCACGTTCTGCACATGCTCGATGGTGGCGGCCAGGATGCGGCCGTCGTCGTCGAAGGCCATGGCAACCTCGCCGTGTTCGTGGCGGGCGGCCCCGGCGGCCATCAGGTTCTCCTGCCGGTCCTCGATCCATTTCACGGCATGCCGGACGGTGCGGGCCGCCAGCATCACGCAGGTTTCCTCGCGCTGTGGCGCCACCTTCTGACCGAACCCGCCACCGGTATCGCGCACGATCACCCGGACCCGGTGCTCGTCGATACCGAGCAACCGGGAACAGAAGCCCCGTACCTCGTGTGGCGACTGGGTGGAGGTCCAGACGGTCATCTCACCGGTGGGCGCGGTCCATTCCGCGACGATGCCGCGCGTTTCCAGCGGAACCGGAGCGTAAGCCTGCTGGTGCACGGTCTGGCGCACCACATGCGGGGCCGCGTCGAAAACCGGGGCGAGATCGGCCGGGGCCCGCCCGGCCAGGCCACCCGCGGAGTTGCCCGGATGTTCCGCGTGGACGAGTTCGGTCGCGGTACCGGCGGTTTCGTAGTCGACCACGGGATCGAGGGGGTCGTAGTCGACCACCACGAGTTCGGCGGCATCCTCGGCGATATAGCGGTCGGCGGCGAGCACCAGGACCACCGGGTCGCCGACGAAACGCACCTCGCCCTCGGCCAGCGGCGGCCGGGGCACCTCGGGGAAGCCGGGAGTGTCCAGGGCGTAGGAGATCTCGGTGACCAAGGGGTTGAGTTCGGCGGCCGTGTAGACCGCCACGACGCCGTCGAGCGCGGCGGCCTCGGTGGTGTCGATCGCCGTGATCCGGGCCCGCGGCAGCGGGCTGCGGACGAAACAGGCGTGGACCATGCCGGGGCGGGTGATGTCGTCGACGAAGGTGCCGGCGCCGGTGAGCAGCCGCAGATCCTCGATCCGGGGGACCCGTGCGCCGACCGCCGTCGTTTTCTCGGTTGTGCTCATCGTCGGCTCCGTCGCGTCGGGGTAGGGGGTGTGGCGCTGCGGAACAGCCTGTTTCGACCCATCCGGTGCGTTCCTCCGTTCGCGGGATAGCGCGGGCACCGGCGTACGGGCGCCCGGAACCGCTGTGCGGTACTCGTTTCGGCCGGTCCGGTCGGCGGTCCGGTATTGCAGGGTTCGGCACACCGGTGCTGAGCACCTGTTTAGCATCGCCCTCTTCGCGGTGTCAATACAGGATATGCCGGTTCTAAGAATTGCAATGTCAATTTAGGAAAGTGATATTCTCGCATGTTGTCCGAGGTTTCCGGCTGTGCTGCGGCGAGGAGGTGGCGTATGCGCGAGTTGGCCCCGCACCTGGCCGGGTGGCATGCCCGGGGGATCGAGTACGCCCTGGCGACGGTGGTCGATATCCGCGGAAGCGCACCGCTGCCGCTCGGAGCGAGTATGGCGGTGGATGACTCCGGAGCGGTCCGGGGCAGCCTGTCCGGCGGATGTGTCGAAGGCGCCGTCTACGACCTGTGCACCGCGGTGCTGGCCTCCGGGACACCTGCCCGGCAGAGCTTCGGGTACAGCGATTCCGACGCGTTCGCCGTCGGCCTCACCTGCGGCGGTGAACTCGAGGTTTTCGTCCAGCGGGTCACCGCGGCCGAACGGCCGGCACTCGAAGCAGCGTTGCATGCGCTCGGCCCCGCGGCACTGGTCCGCGATCTCACGACCGGGGAAACGGTAGCCGTCACCGGCGATTCAGCGGTCGGATCAGGTGGTGACCCGCCGGATTCGATGCTGGCACTCGCTCGCACCATGGTGCTCGAAGGCGCCTGCGGAATACGGACGATGGGATCCGGGGCCTCGGCCCGGGAGCTGTTCGTCGAATCCTTCGCCGCACCACCGCGGATGATCGTCTTCGGTGCCAATGTGTTCGCCGGCGCGCTCGCCCGGGTGGGGCGGCTGCTGGGATATCACGTCACGATCTGCGAGGCCCGGCCGGTTTTCGCCGACCGGGCCGGACATCCGGATGCCGACGATGTGGTCACCGAGTGGCCGGATCGCTATCTGCGCACCACCGAGGTTGATTCGCGCACCGTGCTGTGCGTGCTCACTCACGATCCGAAGTTCGATATTCCGGTTCTGGTCGAAGCGCTGCGGCTGCCGGTGGCCTACGTGGGCGCCATGGGGTCGCGCCGCGCCGATACCGAGCGTCGGGACCGGTTGCGCGAGGCCGGTGTCACCGCGGGCGAACTGGCGCGGCTGCATTCCCCCATCGGGCTCGAATTGGGTGGCCGCACACCGGAGGAGACGGCGGTTGCCATTGGTGCGGAGATCATCGCGCACCGGCACGGTGGATCGGCGCGTTCGCTGTCGGCCACCAGCCGGCCGATTCACGCGCCGTCTGCGGCGGAGCATTCCGGGAATCAGCGGATCAGGTCCTGTGGAGTGTCGACATCGTCGGGCGAGCCGGTGTCGTCGCACGGAACATAGCGAACCAGTTCGCGATTGGCGGCCAAGAACGTGCGTGCGCCGATATCGCCGACCGCGGTGGCCGCCACCGCCGGGAAATATTCGGACCCGAGGAGCACCGGGTGCCCGGTGCGGTCGCCGTAGGTCGCCACGGCGAGGCGTGCGCCGGTGCCGAGAAGTCTGCGGACGGCGCCGGACCCCAGCCAGGGCATATCGACCGGCACCACCACCGCCGCGCTTTCGTGGACCGCGCGCAATCCGGTGACCAGCGACGAACCCATACCGCCGGCCCAGTTGCGATTGTGCACGACCGTGGCATCCTCGACCTGCAGCGCCACCGCACCCGACACCACGATCACCCGCGTACAGCCGCCGTCGCGCAACAGCCGGACGGCACGGTCCACGAATCGCTCCCCGTCGAATCGGACCTCGGCCTTCGGCCGGCCGAACCGGCGGCCGGCGCCGGCGGCAAGGACAACCCCTGCGGCTTCCGTGTGCCGATGGATGCTGTCGGAACTCATGGCCGGGTGCGGCCTATTCCCGCGGCAGATCGATACCCAGCAGCGCGGCCTGCACCTGGTGCAGCCGGTCGACATCGCCGCGGAGACCGGTCACGTTGTCGTGGTAGAGGAATGCCTCACCCAGCCGCACCAGGGAGTAGGCGAGCAGCGGACGTTCCAGCTGCGGTGCGTATCCGTCCTGTTCCTCGGCGCGGGTGATGAGTTGTTCCACCGCGGCCAGGACGCGCGGCTGGACCGGGCCGTCGCTGGAGGTCAGGATGCGCAGCCCGGCCAGGGGTTCGTTCTCGAAATAACGCCGGAACGGCTCGTTACCGGCCATCCAGCGGTTGACCCGGTCGAGCACCGTCAGGATGCGCCGGGCGCCCGTATCCCGGCGCCGGGCGTCCGCGCGTTCGATGAGCGATTCGAATTCCCCGGAAAGGACCGCGCCCAGTACGCCGTCGCGGGAGCCGAACCAGCGGTAGATCGAGGCGCGGCTCAATTTGAGCTGGGCGGCGATCGCCTGGACATCGACCCGTTCGCCGGCCAGAAAGGCCTGCCGGGCCAGGGCGACGACTTCTTCACGGGTGGCCGAGGCGGGACGGCCGGGTGGTCGGGAGGTGCGGCTGGCTGTGGTCACCTCCGTTACGATACACATAATGTCTTGTGTATCTAAAGGGAGATGTCCGGTGGGTACCGCGGCTCCGAGTGTAGGGCTCAGGCCACCGGCTGGGTCAGCGGGGACCGCGCGGACCAGCGGCCGCCCTGCCGGTCGACCCGGACGGGATGGTCGAAAGCCGCGGAAATAGTTGCCGTGGTGATGGTTTCGTCGGCAGCACCGGTGGCGACCGTACGTCCCTCGGCGATCAGCAGCGCATGAGAGGTACTCGTCGGCAGTTCCTCGAGGTGGTGGGTCACCAGGACGGACGCGAGGTCGGGCAGCGTCCGGTCCAGGGTGTCGATGGTGTGCAGCAGCTGTTCGCGTGCGGCCACATCGAGTCCGGTCGTCGGTTCGTCGAGCAATAGCAGGCGCGGCGCGGTGATGAGCGCGCGAGCGATCAGGGCCCGGCCCCGCTCGCCCTGAGAGAGGGTGGGCCAGGTCCGTTCGGCCTTGGCGGCCATGCCCACCGACTCGAGGGCGCTGGTCGCGGCATCGATCTCCGCCGGAGGCGGCACCCAGCGCATCGGGAGGTCGACGGTGCCCGTGAGCCCCGTGAGCGCGACCTCGCGCACCGTCAGCGGCGACCGCAACGGATGACGGGGATTCACATGTCCGATGGAGCGCCGCAGTTTCTGCAGTTCCACCCGCCCGAGTTGTTCGCCGAGGATCCGGACAGTGCCGCTGGTGGGATGGGTGAGCGCACCACAGAATCCGAGCAAGGTGCTTTTGCCCGCCCCGTTCGGGCCGAGTAGTGCCCAGTGCTCGCCGGTGCGGACGGTCAGCGAAATACCGTCGATGATCGGAGTGCCGTCGCGCCGGAAGGTGACGTCGGTCAGTTCCAGAACGGTCGTGTTCACTGTGTTTCCTTTGGACGTGGGCGGGATCTGCGCGAGGAGGCGCTGTTACGACTCGGGGACTCTCTCAGGTTGTGCCGGCGCATATGAGCCGGGCCTGTCGTGGTGAAGCCGCGCTGCGGTCTACCGGTATGGAACTGCCACCGTTACCGCCGGGGCGCCCCTCACGCGAAGGCTTCCTTGATGGTCTGGAGGTGGGCGCGGCTGTACGTGGCGGCGGCCGCGGGATCGCGTGCGGCGATCGCCTCGGCGAGCCGTTCGTGTGCGGCGTGATCCTCGTCCGGGGCCGGCATCGGACGCAGGTGCAGCATATCGATCATGGCGGCGCGCGAACGGGGGAGGAAGGTATCGAACAGCTGGGTCAGGATGTCGTTGTGGGCGGCCACGATCACGGCGCGGTGGAATGCCGTATCGGCGTCGACCAGGTCGGCGATACGGCGGTGCTCGGCGGCCCGCACCGACAACGCCCGCCGGATGGCCCGCAGATCGGCGGGAGTTCGACGGTGCGCGGCCAATGCGGCGGCCTCCGCCTCGATGGCGATCCGGGCTTCGAGAACCGCGGCGATGGTGGCCCGGCGCAGCACGATATCCCAGTCCTCGGGGATGTCCAGTGCCGTCACGAAGACGCCCGCACCCTGCCGGCTGGCGAGGACGCCCTTGCCGGCGAGGACCCGTACCGCCTCACGCAACGTGGAACGGCCCACTCCGAGCTGGGCGGCGAGCGTTGTCTCGCCGGGCAGCTTATGCCCGAGCGGCCATTCGCCGGCGCGGATACGCGCGAGCAGTAGATCGGCTGCTTGCTCGGCCAAGGGGTGGCGTCGTACCTGGGTAACCATCCGAACCTCGCTACTTGTCTGAGGAGTTGTGTACAGTCTGCCATATGTCGCAGCAGCTTCTCCTCGGCCGCCACGGCGGGGCCTGAACGATCGGCCGCCCCGCCGTGGGGTCTGTCGTCGGCCGATCACCGTTTCCGTGCGGCCGAACGAACAGGAAGGTTCGGGGCGAATCCCCATGACCACGCAGACATACCCCACCATCGACACTCCCGCCGGCGCGATTCCCGAGGCCGCGCCGGACTGGTTCCGGCAGCGGCGCTCACAGATGCCGTCGCACCGGTACCGCGATATCCACGATCGGATGCAGATTCCCGAGCAGGAGCGGCACTGGCCCGGTGCCCGGATCCGGCAGGCCCCGCTGTGGGTCCCGGTGGATCTGCGCGACGGTAATCAGGCACTGGCCGAACCGATGGACCCCGAACGCAAACGCCGGTTCTTCACCCTGCTGGTCGCCATGGGATACAAGGAGATCGAGGTCGGTTATCCCTCGGCCTCGCAGGCCGATTTCGATTTCGTGCGGGTGCTGGCCGACACCGGTATAGCGCCGCCGGACGTCACCGTGGTGGTGTTCACTCCCGCGCGGCGAGACCTGATCGCCCGGACGGTGGAATCGGTGCGCGGGCTGGCCAACGAGGTGGTGATCCATCTGTACACCGCGACCGCGCCGATCTGGCGGGACACCGTACTGGGCAAGAATTCCCGCGAAGTCCGGGAGCTGATTCTGGCCGGCGCCCGCGATGTTCTGGAACTCGCCGGTGACCTGCCCCGGGTACGTTTCCAGTTCTCCCCGGAGGTGTTCAACCAGACCGAGCCCGGATACGTGCTGGATATCTGCGACAGCGTCACCGAGCTGTGGCAGGCGAGTCCACAGCGTCCGGTGATCCTGAACCTGCCGGCCACGGTGGAGATCGCCACACCGAATGTGTACGCCGACCAGATCGAGTACATGCACCGCAACCTGGCCCGCCGCGACAGTGTCGTCCTGTCGGTGCATCCCCACAACGACCGCGGTACCGGGGTGGCCTGCGCCGAGCTCGCGGTGCTGGCCGGCGCGCAACGGGTGGAGGGCTGTGTATTCGGCAACGGTGAACGTACCGGCAATGTCGATATCGCCACGCTGGCCTTGAATCTCCATGCGCAGGGTGTCGACCCGATGATCGATTTCTCCGATATCGACGAAATCCGGCGCACGGTCGAATACTGCACCCGCCTGCCGGTCCACCCGCGGCATCCCTATGTCGGGGATCTGGTGCACACGGCCTTCTCCGGCACCCATCAGGACGCTATCAAGAAGGGATTCGCCGAGCATCGGGAGCGGGCGGCGCGCACCGCCCGTCCCGAGCACGAGATCGAGTGGCGAGTGCCGTATCTGCCCATCGATCCGGCCGATATCGGGCGTGGTTACGACGCTGTGGTCCGGGTGAATTCGCAGTCCGGCAAGGGTGGCATCGCCTATCTGCTCGAGGCCGAGCACGGTTTGGATCTGCCCCGGCGGTTGCAGATCCATTTCGCCCGGCAGGTGCAGCGGTACACCGACGGGTCCGGGGCAGAGGTGAGCGCGGCCGAACTGCGTGCGCTGTTCGACGCGACCTACCTGGATGCGCCGGAACCGCCGGCGGTCCAGTTGAAGGACCTGGCCGTGGCGGGTCCGGAGGAGTCCCCGGTGATCACAGTGGGACTCGTGGTCGACGGCCGGCCACACCGGAGTACCCATGCGGGCGACGATCGGCCGGCTGCGGTGGTGTCGGCACTGGGGCAGGCCGGCCGCCCGATCGAGGTGCTGAGCCTGTCCGGGCACCCCGTCGCCGGACATGCGATCGCCTACCTGGAGTATCGGCGGGCAGGCCGGATCGGCTGGTCGTGTGCCCGAGCCGATTCGGCATCGGCGGCGGCAGTGGCGGCGGTGGTGCGTGCCGCCGGGATCATCGATCCCGGGTGAGCCGGGGCGGCCGGTGGCACCCGGATCCCGGCTGCTCCTCGCGCGGGCGGGGAGCAGCCGGCTCGATCAGAACCAACCCTCGGCCATATCGAGGGTAGTCGTATCCAAATCGCCGAGAAGATCCAACTGCGGTCCCGTACGCGGGAGTTCGTGCCGGAAGAAATACCGGGCCGCGTGCCGTTTGCCGTCGTAGAAGTCGCCGGTCCGGCCGTGGGCCGCGAGCATCTGTTCGAGCCACATCCAGGCCACCACATGGTGGCCGAAAGCTTCCAGGTAGACGGAACTGTTGGCCAGCGCGACCTCGATATCACCGGCGGCGAACAGGCCGCCGGTGACCGCGATCAGGCGGGTCCACGTCTTCTCCAGCCGGTCGGCGAGTTCGGCGGGCTCACCGCCGAGTTCGTGCGCGGCCGCAAGCGTGGCCCGGATGCGGCCGTCGAGTTCGCGCAGGCTCGCCCCGCCCTGCTGGGTGACCTTGCGGCCCAGCAGGTCCAGGCCCTGGATGCCGTGCGTACCTTCGTGGATGGGGTTGAGGCGGTTGTCGCGATAGTGCTGTTCGACGTTGTATTCGCGGGTGTAGCCGTAACCGCCGAGAACCTGGATGGCGAGATCGTTCGCGGTCAGGCACCACTGCGAAGGCCAGCTCTTCGCGATCGGGGTGAGGATGTCCAGCAGCAGCGTGCGTGCCCGGCGTTCGTCGTCGGATTCGGCGGTGTGCTGTTCGTCGATCAGGCGGGCGCAGTACAACACCAGGGCCAGCCCGCCCTCGGCATAGCTCTTCTGCGCCAGCAGCATCCGTTTCACATCGGCGTGTTCGATGATCGGGCGCTGCGGGGCGGCCGGGTCGGCGGCGCCCTTGGTGCGGCCCTGGGGGCGGGTGCGGGCGTAGTCGAGGGATTCGAGGTAGCCGGTGTAGCCGAGGGCGGCGGCGACCAGCCCGACTCCGCTGCGCGCCTCGTTCATCATGTGGAACATGTACTTCAGGCCCTGGTGCGGTTCGCCGACCAGATAACCGATCGCACCGGGGGCACCCTGCGGGGTCCAGCGGCCCTCGCCGAAGTTGAGGACCGTATTGACCGTGCCGCGGAAGCCCATCTTGTGGTTGAGCCCGGCCAGCGCCACATCGTTGCGTTCGCCGAGCGAGCCGTCCTCGTGGACCAGGAACCGCGGTACCACGAACAGTGAGATCCCCTTGGTGCCCGCCGGGCCGCCGGGGATCTTCGCCAGCACCAGGTGCACGATATTGTCGCCGAGTTCGTGATCGCCGCCCGAGATCCACATCTTGGTGCCGAACAGCCGGTAGGTGCCGTCGGCGTGGGGTTCGGCGCGGGTGACGATATCGGCGAGCGAGGACCCGGCCTGGGGTTCGGACAGGCACATGGTGCCGAAATACCGGCCCTCGAGCATGGGTGGAACGAAACGCCGCACCAGATCTTCGCCGGCGTGGGCGATGAGCAGGTTGGCGTTGCCGATGGTGAGCAGCGGATAGGCGCTGGTACCCGGGTTGGCGGCGTGGAACCAGGCGAAAGCCGCCTGCGCGACCGCGGCGGGGAGTTGCGCGCCACCGAGATCGGTGTCCATGGTCGCCCCGACCATGCCCGCCTCGGCGAACGCGGTGAGCGCGGCGCGGACCTCCGGGATGATGGTGACGGTTTCGCCGTCGAAGGTCGGTTCGTGGGCGTCGTTGAGTTTGTTGTGGGTGGCGAAGTATCTGGTGGCCAGCTGTTCGCTCAGGTCGAGCACGGCGTCGAACGTCTGGCGCGAATGGTCGGCGAATCGCGGCCGTCCGATCAGGTCCTCGACGTCGAGCCATTCGTAGAGCAGGAAGTCGAGGTCGCGCCGGGACAGCAGAGTAGACCGCATAACCACCCTTTCGGTACAAGTTCTCGTCAGAGTATCAAATACCGGCAGTGGTGACGGTTGTCGCGGGTCCGTGCCACACCAGCGTCGCCGTAGGTTTCGAGCGTAGTGGTCCGGACGGGCCCGTGGCACGGAACGGAGCTCGGGGGGGCCGCGGGCCCGGGATGGGGGCAGGGCCCGCCAGCGAGGAGCGCGGAGGCGGTCGGAGCCCGCCACGCCCCCGAACCGGCCCGGTGGTGGGAATCGAGGGCGCCGAGGATCGTCGATCGGCCGCGTTCCATGGCAGGCCGCGCCGAGGAAGTCGAACGC
>NZ_JARWOV010000198.1 GCF_029868855.1 Nocardia carnea
CGCCTAACCCCCCCCCTATCCCCGCGCCCTGCCCGGCGGCTTCGGCCCCCACCCCCCCCATCTCTATCTTTTTCCCGCGGGCGGCGCCCGGGCGGGTGCCGGCGGGCACGTCGATACCCGGTTGCCAGCGTTCCCGCATTCCTTTGTCCGCGGTGGCACGCAGGGCGAATGCCTTGAGTATGCCCAGGAAATCGTCCACGCGTTCACTGTTGCTATGGGTTTTGGCGATGGCCCGGGCCGCCATGTGCAGCGCCGAGGACAGTGGCCGCCGCAGTTCCTGATCCGGCCGCGCCTCGATCTTCCCGGTACCCCAGCCGCGGGCGCCGGCGGCCGACCGCAACTGATTGAGCAGAACGGTTTTGCCGACACCGCGGAGCCCGGTGAGCATCACGCTGCGTTCCGGCCGGCCCCGGGCAATACGTTCGCAGACGACATCGAACGCGTCGAGTTGCTTTCCGCGCCCGGCGAGTTCGGGTGGACGCTGACCTGCGCCGGGTGCATACGGGTTCCGCACGGGGTCCATAACTTCCCTACCGTAGCGCGCCCATCCGTGTATATGGGCAAATCTATGCCGTGTCCTAGACAGGGCTATGCGGAGTCGGCCGGGCAATGGCCTCCCGGCCGATGGGGAGGCTCGCGCCGGAACCGACACGCCCGCCGATATCTTGCCGTGACCTACCGGCCCGCCCAGAAAGCCCTCGCGCACAGTGCTTTACACCTGTACTCCCAGCTCGCGAGAAAAGTCCGCGCGTTCGGCTGGACAACACCGGGCAGGCATCGTAACCTCTTTGTGACTTAGTGGAGTCGAGTCGTTTCGTCAGTGAGGCGGCGCCACTGGTCGCCACCATCGCAGGCCGTCGCGATATGCGTAGGACGCGCGTTCGGCAATGGTGGAAGAGCACGAAGATCGGAGACGGAGCTCGGTGGGTAAGCACAGCTTGCAGCGAGAATCCAAGCTGCCAAATTCTGTCAAGGGCGCGCTCGTCATGGGCACTCTCGCCGCGACCACGGGCACGATGCCTGCCATCGCGAATGCCGCGACCACCACGATCGATGTTCCCGGCATCGGCAAATTCGATGTCGAGGTCCCGGATCAGTACGCAGCCCAGGCAGACCAGCTGAACCAGCAGCTGAACCAGGCACTCTCGGGAGCTCAGCAGGCGATGCCGGCGGCACCCGCGCTGCCGAATTTCGCCCCGCCCGCGCCGGTGCAGCAGCAGACGGCGGGCGATATCGCCCTCGACGCCGCCAAGACGAAGGTCGGCGCCATGTACTCGTGGGGCGCCGCGGGCCCCTACAACTTCGACTGCTCCGGCCTGGTGCAGTGGGCGTTCAAGCAGGCCGGCATCAAACTGCCGCGTACCAGCTTCGAACAGTCCCATGTCGGCGCGCCGGTGGCGTTTCAGAATCTGAAGCCCGGCGATATCGTCATCACCAACGGTGGCGGACACGTCGGCCTGTACGCCGGAGACGGGAAGCTCCTGAACGCGGTGCAGTCCGGTGAGCCGGTGTCCTACACAAACCTTTCGCCCGACGATGTGGTCACTGCGCGTCGTATCGTCTAAGGGGTGAGTCCAGCTCCCTCTGTTCCGGACAATGGTCCGGCCCAGGCCCGGGTCGACTCCTGGATATGGGCCGTGCGGTTGTTCAAGACGCGATCGGCTGCCGCGGCTGCATGTCGCGGCGGTCATGTGCGTGTCAACGGTGCGACAGCCAAACCGGCTCAGCCGGTGCGGCCGGGTGACGAGATCCGTATCCGCAGCTCGGGCGTCGAGCGGATCGTCGTAGTGGAACGGGTGATCACCAAACGGGTCGGTGCTCCGATCGCCGCCCAATGCCTGATCGACCGCAGTCCACCCCCGCCGCCGCGGGAAGTCCTCGCCTCGCTCCCGCAGCGTGACCGCGGGACCGGCCGCCCCACCAAGCGGGATCGCCGGGAAACCGATCGTCTATTGGGGCGGACCGACCGCTGAATGCCGAGTGTTCGGATATCGGGCCGGCCCCGAAGCCCTCGGTGAACACCGTGCTCTGTCGAAACAGTTCCGGCTCTCCGTCCGGGTGTGACCTATGTGCTCGGGTCGGCGCCCGAGTTGTGTTCACCGAGTGATAGCGGGTGCGGATCTATCTGCGAAGTCGACGTCCAGCGCTCGCCGACGGCCTCGACTGCTGTTCTCGGATGCCGTCCTGTTCTCGAACCGGCCGCATTACGGTATCGATGCCGCCGACCGGCAGCGCTCTCACCGTCGCGGGCCGGTTATCTCATGCGTACTAGCCCTCGTTTCCCGGAAGGTCGCCGGGCCGCCGAACGGTGTCGAGAACACAGCGAAGAAGGTCACCGGATCGGCAGCGGTGAGTTCGATGAGGTTGGCCGCGGCCGGTGAGATGCGCGCGAACCGCCGCGCGAGCCGCCCGGCGTCCAGCGCCGGCTCCGGCGATTCGGGTGGTGTCTGCCCTGCCCGGGTAGAACCGGGTGCGGCGTTCGCGGAGAGGGCGGCGACCACCGTGTCTTCGAAGACCTGGGCCGCGTGGACCACGCCGCGGATGGTGCAACCCGATTCGCGGATATCGCGCAGCGCATTGTCGAGATCGAGGCGGTCGGCGGTATCGCAGTGCACCACCACGACCCGGTCCTCGAATCCCTCGAGCAGTGGGGGCACCGGGCGTGGTGAACGGGTGGGCACGAAAACATCACGAGCGCCGGATACCAGTAGGCGGCGCACCATGACCGAGCCGAGGGCGCCGAGCCCGCCACTGACCACATAGGTGCCGGCGGTGTCGATCTGCATCGGCGGATCCAGCGCGACCTGGGCCGCGAAGAAGCGGATAGCCCTGTTGGCGTCGACCATTCGAGTCCATGCGATGATATCGGTGGGTGGGAGGTTATCGGTGAGCCGTATCGAAGCCAGCGTTCCGGCGCCCGTGACCTCCGCCCGCATATCTCCTCTGGCCGCACCGGTTCCTGCGACTTCCGGATCGTGATGATCGCGGCCCGTCGATCGGCCGTCCTGCCTTGTATCCGCTGCCCCGAATGCGGCCGAAACATTTGCGGTGGAGTCGTTTCCGCGTTTCGCGCCGAGGTGTGACCGGCCGTTACCCCTGGTGGCAGCCGGCTCGTGTTCGAGGGAACCGGCGGAGTTCTCCCGGGAGGGTCCGGTCCGGTGCGGTGTGGCCGCCCGTGTCGCCTGAACCTGGGCCAGGCAGGTCAGGAAGGTGGTCCCCTCGTCGTCGCGGCGGGCGGTGGGATAGGTCGTATGGGTGAATCGCGGGAATCCGCGCACCACATCGCAGAGCATCGGGTGCGGGCCGACTTCCAACACGATGGTCGTATCCGAGCCTGCGGCGCGATCCAGTGCGGCCTCGAGCTCTACGGGTCCGGTGAAGTTATCGATCCAATAGCGGTCCGTATCGATCGGTGCATCGATAACCGCACCGCGGCGGGCGGTGGAGTACATCGGGATATCGGGGGTCGAGGGGCGCAGCGGGCCGAGGGCGGCGAGGGATTCTGTCGCCGGCACGGCCGCCGAGCGACCGAATGCCGGAGCCGGTATATCGCAACGTCCCGCCGCGATATCGCGGCGCCCGGCTCGGCGCACGACGGCATCGACATAGCGCGGCGGCCCCGAGACCAGTACCGACCGTGGGCCGTGCACGGCAGTGAGCGTGACCTGTTCGCGCACCGGGTCTACCAGGCGCCGTACCTCCGGCGCCGAAGCCCGGAGTTCGGCGACGACATCGGTTTCCGGCACCCGGCTCGCGGCGTGTCCGCGTGCGAGGGCGACGCGGGCGGCATCTGTCAAGGGGAGCGCGCCGGCGGTCACCGCGGCCGCGACCTCGCCGATTCCGTGCCCGATCACCGCGTCGGGCCGTACGCCCCACGAGATCAACAGCGTCGCGGTCGCCACTTGGTAGGTGAACAGTGCGGTCTGGGCGAACACCGGATCCCGCTGCCGTCGATCCGGCCACTGCGGCGCCCGGGGATGGCGGAAGCCGTTGCGCGGAGTCCAGACTCGCGGTCCACCCGCTGCCACGAGGGCATCACTGGTGTCGAGCACCGCCGCGGCGAAAGCGCGATACCGACCGGCCAGCGTGCGCCCCATCCGCGCATGCTCGCCACCTTCCGGCGAGAACAGGAAAACCACGCCGCCCGCGGAGCCGGTCATCGGCACGGCGACGGGTACGACGGGGTACGGCTACGGCCGTGGCCGGCGGTGCGTAAACGCAACCGGCTGCTCGGCGAGCCGTGAATCCAGCACAGCAGCTGCGTGTCCCGCCTCACGCCTCGATTATGCCGGAAGATTTCGCGGTGCCGGACCGGCCGCCCTGCTGCGAAAACTGCTGCCGCCCGCGCGAATTCGGCGCAAACCACTGGCAAACCTATGGCGGCCGAGGTGAAAACCGCTGTGCGAACCTGCCGCGCCGGCGCAGGACCCGTCCACCGCGCGGTGTCGGGACTCCCGGGCGGAGCCGCGGGAAGTGTCTGCGAGGAGGCGGGGTGAGCGATCGGGACCGCCGATGCCACGGGCGTCCCGGCCACCGGCCCGGTTCGGACTCCGGGAACTAGTGCGCAGGATGGACGTGCCGCGATCGACCGCGGCGGCGGCGTCACTCGATCCGACAGCGGCCGTCGGAGGTGTCCACCTCGGCCTCGTCCGGAAGGAGATCTCCGCCTGCCGTCGCGCCGGATCCCGTAGTCGTTCGCGCCGTCCGCGCCCGGGCGACCGGTACCGTTGCGGTGTGGCTGCTTCCGTCGATGGACGAACCCCGACCGTCCCCACGCTGTTGCGTTGCTGCGCGGCCTTGGCTGCCACGCCCGCGCGGCTGCTGCGGCCCCGCCAGGCAGACACTCGGCTGTTGTCGCGTCTGGACGCTGTGCCTCCGCCGCAGGCCCGGGGGAGCGTCGAGCTGACCGTGCTGTTGCAGGGCCGGATGAGTGCGCCGACCGCCATCGTGGCCGAGGGGGTACGCAGCCTGGGACATCTGCCGATGGCGATGGGCGCGTATCTGGTCGAACATCCCCAGGCGCGGTTCCTGGTCGATCCCGCGCTCTGCGCCCATGTTCACCGGCGGGTGCTGCCGGACCTCCCGTTTCCGATTCCGCTGCTGGTCGCGCCGGACAAGCCGGTGCTCGGGCTGGCCGATGCGCTCGCTGCCCGCGATATCGATCCCGGCACCATCGATTTCGTGCTGCCGACGCACCTACATTGGGACCATATTTCGGGCGTGCTCGAACTACCCGAATCGGTTCCGGTACGGCTGCCCGCGGCCGAGCTGAGCTGGGCGCTGGATGGGCCGCACGCACCGGCCGGGGTGGTGCGGGGGCCGCTGCGAGGACGGTCGCTGGATCCGCTCGAGCTGGACGGGCCGCCGGTGCTCACCTTCGAACGTAGCCTGGATCTGTTCGGCGACGGGACGGTGCTGCTGGTGGACCTGGCCGGGCACACCCCGGGCAGTATCGGCGTCCTACTGACCACCGCCGGCGGACGCCGGGTACTGCTGGCCGGGGATGCGGTGTGGAACCGGCTGCAGATCGATCTCATCCGGGAGAAGGCTCCGATGCCGGGTCAGTTGTTCGACTCCGATCGGGATCAGGCGTTCGAGACCATTCACCGATTGCACGCGCTACCGCCCGAAATCGAGGTGGTGGCCGCGCACGACTACGACGCCGTTGCTGCCCTGGCGGGGAATTGATCTTGCTGATCGCAGTGGGGTGCTGATCATTCACTACGGTGGTGTACTCGTGCCACGGCAGCAGCGCACTGCTCCCGGCCGCGTCGGCGGCACTTGTCGCGGCCCGTTGTTCGCTCGAAGGTACTCGGAGCCCGGCGCACCCGGATAGCACTACTCGAGTCCCGCTACTGGGTGTCTGCTGCGGCCGGCGATGTCATCCGCCGACCGACCGCGTTCAACCGACCCCGCGACGACCGCATACAGGGTCTCCCCGCTGTGGCGGCGCGGTGATCGGTGCGGGCAGCCTGGGCTACAGTGCGGGAAGCCGACTGCTACGAGACGGCTTCCCGCACTCCGGCGCCGGATCGATCGCCATACTCCCGGCGCGGCTCATGAGGCCGGCTCAGGCCGAAACGAATCGAGCCAGCCGGGCGTTGATCAGTTCCTCGGCCTCCGAGACCATCCGGCCGATCAGTTCGGCGCAGGTCGGGATGTCATCGATCAACCCCTGGCACAGGCCGACCGACCAGATTCCGGCGTCCAGATCGCCTTCCTCGAACACCCGCCTGCCGCGGGCGCCGGAAACGAGTTCGCGGACATCTTCGAACTTGCCGCCGGCCTTCTCGATCTCGACGACCTTGCGGCTGATCTCGTTGTCGGCGACCCGTGCGGTGTTGTGCATGGTGCGGAAGATCAGCTGGGTATCGCGCTCGGAGTTGGCGACGATCTTCTCCTTGACCTGCTGGTCGATGGAGGATTCCTGGGTGCACAGGAACCGGGTGCCCATATTCACGCCGTCGGCACCCAGCGCCAGTGCCGCGACCAGGCCGCGGGCGTCGGCGATACCGCCGGAGGCGATGATCGGGATGGTGAGCGCGCGGGCGGCGGCCGGAATCAGCACCAGACCGGGCACATCGTCCTCACCGGGGTGTCCGGCGCATTCGAATCCGTCGATGCTGACGGCGTCCACACCGATCTTCTGCGCCTTGAGCGCGTGCCGGACGCTGGTGCATTTGTGCACGACCTTGATCCCGGCTTCGCGGTACGCGGGCAGGAACGGCTCCGGGTTGCTCCCCGCGGTCTCCACGATCTTGATGCCGCTGTCCACGATGGCGCGCACATACTCTTCGTACGGCGGCGGGTTGATCGACGGCAGGATGGTCAGGTTCACCCCGAACGGCTTATCGGTGAGTTCGCGGGTTCGCTCGATCTCGCGCCGGAGATCGTCGGGGGTCGGCTGGGTGAGTGCGGTGATGAAACCGAGCCCCCCGGCGTTGGCCACGGCGGCGACGAGTTCGGCCCGGCCGACCCACATCATTCCGCCCTGCACGATCGGATGTTCGATACCGAAAATCTCGGTGAACCTGGTCCGCAGCATCGCGTGCTCTCCTCACTTTCCGCGGATAGTCCGCGCATGCTGCATGGTGCCATGCGCGTCACAGCCCGATCAACCCTGGAAGTGAGTCGTGATTCGCATATGTGATCGAGTTTTGAGTAGCTGGCCTGCCTGCTGATGTGCCGGTATCGTCGCAAATACGCGGGTCAACGCGCGTGAACTTCTGCCACGGTCCAGTTCCTCCGAATTAACCGCTATTCGGCCTCGATTTCCTTGCCGGTGGGGAAGTGAATTGTTATTCTGCCGACATGTTCACACCGCGTGTGGCGCCGGACACTCCGGTGGGTCACGCGGTACCGAGAGGAGTACGTGGGATGACCACCGGTGCGCAGGCCCTCGACGAGCCGATCCGTTCGCGTCGCAACCACTGGAACAACCAGCTCGCCACGCACGCGGTGATGCGGCCCGACGAGGTCGCGATCCGATTCCGCGGCGCCGACACCACCTGGCGGCAGCTGCACGAACGGTCGCAGAAGTTCGCCGACGCCCTCGCTCGCCGCGGCGTCGGCTTCGGCGACCGGGTGCTCATCCTGGCGCTCAACTACCCCGAATACCTCGAAGCCGTATTCGGGATCAACGCGCTCGGCGCGATCGCGGTCCCGGTGAACTTCCGGCTCACCCCGCCCGAGGTCGCCTATATCGTCGGCGACAGCGGTGCCAAGGCCGTGGTCACCGATACGGTGCTGCAGCCGCTGGCCACCGCGGTGCAGGCGCAGGCCACCGGGCTCGAACACTGCTTCGTGATCGGCGGAAGCAGCGGCGAGGGGGTGGTCGGCTACGACGACGCGATCGCGGAAGAAGGCGCCCCGCATACTCCGCTCGATATCCCGGAGGACACCCCGTGCCTCATCATGTACACCTCGGGAACCACCGGTAGCCCCAAGGGCGCTGTCCTTTCCTATGGCAATATGAACGCCCAAGCGCTCACCTGCATTCGGGCACTGGCCATCGAGCGGGAATCGGTCGGTTTCTGCACCTCCCCGCTGTTCCACATCGCCGGCCTCGGCAGTCTCGCCCCGGCCTTCATGCTGGGTTCCAAGACAGTGCTGCATCCGCTGGGCGCCTTCAGCGCCACCGAATTCCTCGACGCCGTCGAGGCCGAACAGGCCACCACGGCGTTCTGTGTACCGGCGCAGTGGCAGCTGATCTGCGACGAACCGACGGTGAAACAGCGCAAACTGGCGCTGAAGGCGCTGAGCTGGGGCGCCGCCCCCGCCTCCGACACCGTGCTGAAAGCGATGGCCGACGCCTTCCCGGACGCGTTCAACGTGGCGGTGTTCGGGCAGACCGAGATGTCGCCGATCACCTGTGTCCTCGAAGGTAAGGACGCCATCCGCAAACTCGGTTCGGTCGGCAAGGTCATCCCCACCATCCAGGCCCGGATCGTCGACGACGAGATGAACGATGTGGCGCCCGGCGAGGTCGGCGAGATCGTCTACCGCGGACCCACCATGATGTCGGGTTACTGGAACAAGCCGGAGGCCACCGCGGACGCCTTCGCCGGCGGCTGGTTCCACTCCGGCGACCTGGTGCGTCAGGACGAAGAAGGCTTCATCTACGTTGTGGACCGCAAGAAGGACATGATCATCTCCGGCGGTGAGAACATCTACTGCGCGGAGGTGGAGAACGTCTTGTACGCCCACCCGAAGATCCGGGAGGCCGCAGTCATCGGCCGGGCGCACGAGAAATGGGGCGAGGTCCCGGTGGCCGTGGTCGCGCTCGACGATGCGGACGGCACGCTCACCCTCGAAGAACTGGAACCGTTCCTCAACGAGAACCTGGCCCGGTACAAGCACCCGAAGGATCTGGTGATCGTCGCGGAACTGCCGCGCAACGCCAGCGGCAAGGTCGTGAAGGTGGAATTGCGCAAGGACAGCGCGTAACCCCTGCATCACCCGAGTACGGGCCCGGCCGCGCCGACGACACCACCGCCCGCCCGATATCGGCTACCGCGGCGAGCGAGAGCCGCGTATCCGGGTTCAGCACGCTCACCAGTCCACCGGAAATTCCCCGGGGGAAAAGGAAAGCCATCGCAGGAAGGAAATTCTCCATGAAGAAGCCCGGG
>NZ_JARWOV010000199.1 GCF_029868855.1 Nocardia carnea
CCGCCCGAGGCCCACCGCGCCCGCGTCCGGGGGGGCCGCGCGCTGCCCTGGAACCGTGGCCGCCGCGCACCCGCCGCGGCCACCGGCTTCGAAGAAGTCTCGGCACTGTTCCAGGGGTCCAAACATATCGAATTCGAGCAGCGCAACCACAGCCTGATGTACCGCGAGGACGAAACCGACGGTGCGCCGCCACTGGCCTACGACCCGGCCACCGACCGCGTCACCGTACGAGCCCGGACCGGCGGTACCGGCCCCGGCGACACCGCGCGATAAACCGCAGCACCGGCTCGATCCGGGCACTACAGTCGCAGCGAGACACGTATCGAGGGCACCAGTCAGGAGGCCGTCGTGACCGTTCCCGCGCTGGTATGGGGGTGCACCCTCGCACTGATCGCCGGACTGTTGCTGTTCGACTTCTTCTTCCACGTCCGCAGTGCACACACGCCCTCGCTCACCGAAGCCGCGGTGTGGTCCGCCGCCTACATCGGGGTAGCGGTGGCCTTCGGGTTCGCCGTATGGGGATTCGGCGGATCCGATATGGGCCTGGAGTACTTCGCCGGCTACATCACCGAGAAAGCGCTCTCGGTGGACAACCTGTTCGTGTTCCTCATCATCATGACAACCTTCCGGGTCCCCAGCGCCGCCCAGCAGAAGGTACTGCTCGTCGGAATCGTGATCTCCCTCGTGGTACGCACCGGGTTCATCTTCGTCGGCGCCACCCTCATCAACCGGTTCGCCTGGGTGTTCTACCTGTTCGGCGCCGCTCTGCTCATCACCGCCGGCAATATGCTCCGCCCCGAAGGCGAGGACAGCCACGCCGGCGACAATATCGTCCTGCGGCTGGCCCGCCGCTTCCTGCGCACCAGCGACACCTACGACGGCGACAAACTGTTCACCATCGTCGACGGCCGCCGCCATATGACCCCGATGGTGCTCGCCATGGTCGCCATCGGCGGCACCGACGTCCTGTTCGCCCTCGACTCCATACCCGCCATCTTCGGGCTCACCCAGAACGTATTCATCGTCTTCACCGCCACCGCGTTCTCCCTACTCGGCCTGCGTCAACTGTTCTTCCTGCTCGAAGGCCTGCTCGACCGCCTGATCTACCTCGGCTTCGGGCTCGCCGCCGTCCTGGCCCTCATCGGCGTCAAACTCGTCCTGCACGCCCTGCACGAGAACAACGTCCCGTTCATCAACCACGGCGAACCGGTGCCGGTCACCGAGATCTCCACCGGCCTGTCGCTGGCCCTGATCGTGCTGATACTGCTGGTCACCGTCGTCGCCTCCCTGCTCAGCCCCGCCGGACGCGCGCAAACCGCGGTCGGCAACGCCCGCCGCCACGCCACCCGCTACCTCGACCTCGGCTACGAAGCCGACCAGAACCTGCGGGAACGCACCTACAACAAGATGCTGGACGAAGAGAAAACACTCGCCGGACTGCCCGCCAAATACCGGCAGCGTATCCGCGAAGGCGAAACCGAATTGGTTGCACTGCTCGACCGGGCGCATATCGTGCACGCCGACCGCATCGCGCGAATGGAAGCCGGACTGCCGCTGCGTATGTAACCCGCGGCGGCGCCACGAAAGGAGACGGTCAAGTCAGAGGCTTGCTCATGCGATGAGAGCCGACCCCGAAACCGAACATACCGACGCGTCCCTTGCCGACTGGAACGGCGGCATTTCCCTGGACACTCGACCCGGCGTAGGCAGCGCCACGATTCGGGACAGGCTCGACCGCGATCATGCTGTGGCCGGGAACACGGTGCGGCAGGGTTGAGTATGCCGCCGCGGCACAGTGTTGAGTCGGTGCTGACAGCGTGATCCGGAACAGAGCGGAGTGCACAGTGACCATGACCGGAGAGCCGACCGATCAGCGGCCGGCCCTGATCGATATCGAAACCTTCTTCGCCGACCCGCAGTTCGCGAACCCCTCGATTTCCCCCGACGGCACCCGCATCGCCTACCTCGCCCCGCATCGCGGGCGCCGTAACGTCTGGGTTCGCGGTGTGGACGCGACCCATGACGACGCGGTCCCGGTCACCCACGACAGCCGCCGCGGGATCACCACCTACTACTGGACCGATGACCCCCGCTGGCTGCTCTACCTGCAGGACACCGACGGTAACGAGGACTGGCACCTGTTCCGCGTCGACCTCGACGATCCCGCAGCGCCCGCCGTCGACCTCACTCCGCTGGACCCGGGTTCGCGGGCGCTGGACGCAGAACCGCTGCCGTCGGTGCCCGGCAGTGTGCTGGTGACGATGAACCGGCGCCCGCTGTTCTTCGACACATTCCGGATCGACGTCGCCACCGGCGAAACGACTCTGCACCTCGAACAGGACGATCCGACCGCGGCCGTCCTGCTCGACCGCCGCGGTGAACCCGTGTTCCGTACCGTGCTCGCCGCGGACGGCACCGTCGAGATCTCCGCGATCGAACCCAGCGGGGAGAGACGGCCACTGTGCCGGCTCGGTGGCGCCGAGCACCCGATGGGTGTCTACCCCCAGCAGGTCACCGCTGACGGGAAAGGCCTGCTCGTCGGGTCCTACCAGGACGGCGACGACCTGCGGCTGGTGCGCATCGACCACGAGACCGGGGAAGAAACCATCGTCGCCGCCGTCGACGGACACGACCTGGATCTCAGCGGGATGATGCTGCCCGGCGTGCTTCCGCCCCCGGTCCACACCTATCGGCGTACCGGCGAAATATTCGCCGCCCGGTTCGTGGCCGACCGTCCCCATATCGAGGTCCTCGACCCCCGCTTCGCCGAAATCCACGCCCAGTTGCAGAAACTGTCCGACGGTGTGCTCGGCACCCTGTCCGGCGACGATTCCGGGCAGCGCTGGATCGCCACCTTCGTCCACGACCGCGACCCCGGTGTCACTTGGTTCTACGACCACACCACCGGCCAGGCCCGGTTGCTTTTCCGTGCCTGCCCCGATCGCGACCCGAATACCCTGGCCCGCATGCAACCCGTCGGTTTCCCGGCCCGTGATGGGTTACCCCTGCACGGCTACCTCACCCTGCCGGTCGGTGCCGAGCCGCGGAACCTTCCGCTGGTGCTGGCGGTGCACGGCGGGCCCTGGTACCACGACTCCTGGGGGTACAGCAACGACGTACAGTTCCTCGCCAACCGTGGCTACGCGGTACTGCAGGTGAACTTCCGCGGTTCGCTGGGCTACGGGAAACGGCACGTCACCGCCGCGATCGGTGAATTCGCGCGGGCCATGCACGACGACCTGATCGACGCCGTCGACTGGGCGGTCGCCGAGGGCTACGCCGATCCCGCCCGCATCGGGATCTACGGCGGCTCCTACGGGGGATACGCGGCCCTCGTCGGTGTCACCGTCACCCCGGACCGCTTCGCTGCCGCCGTCGACTACGTCGGCATCTCCGACCTCGCCAACTTCCTGCGCACCCTGCCGCCGTTCACTCGCGCCTACAGCGTCAACAACTGGTACCGCTACGTCGGCGACCCCGCAATACCCGAGCAGGAAGCCGAGATGCTGGCCCGCTCCCCGATCACCATGGTCGACCAGATCCGCACCCCGCTGCTCGTCGCCCAAGGCGCCAACGATGTCCGCGTGGTGCAGGCCGAATCGGACAACATCGTCGCCCGGCTACGTGATCGGGGTGTCCCGGTGGAGTACCTGGTCGCCGAGGACGAGGGACACGGCTTCGACAACCCGGAGAACCAGGTCCTGCTCTACCGTGCGATCGAACGGCATTTCGCCCGCCACCTCGGCGGCCGCAGCGCCGGCCCGGTGACCGAGGCGCCTGCTACGGACACCCCTGCCCGGTAGGCCGCTACGGCTCGTCGAGAAGATTCACCAACGACTTCGGTGCCACCACCCGATAGGCGTCGACGACGAGCTCGGCGATCTCCGCCCAATCCACCGGAACATCCAGATACACACCGAGCCAGCCCCGATGCCCCACATACGGCGGACGGAAGAACCGCTGCGGTTCGGCCGCCACCAGAGCCTCCTGCGCGCCCGGTGGGGCAGCGCACCAGAAACCCAGCCGATCGTCGTGATGACGATCGGCATAGGTGACGAACGTTTTCCGGCCGCGAACGAACCAGGTGGGCTCGCCGTGGCTGAGACGTTCGGTGGTTTCCGGCAGCGCGGTACACAGCCGGCGTAGACGTGGCAGCGGGTCCTCGGCCATGGCATCACGGTAGCGTCCTGAAACGACGCCGGCGGGGTAGTTACCGGGTTGGCGGAACCCCGATCACACCACCGGATCCGGTTCGGTGCGCGCTACCACCCGCTCCGATATCAGGGTGTCGAGTTGACGTTCCGCACGTTCGGCGCGCGCCAAGGTTTGCGCACGGGCCTGATCCAGTGCCTCGATCCGCTGCGCTGTTTCCTTGCGTACCTGCTCGACGTGGGCTGCGGCCTCGGCGCGGGCCGCGGCCAGATCGGCGGCCGCGGTGCGACGGAACTCGGCGAGATCCTGCCGGACGGTGTCGTATTCGGTTCTGAGGCGCTGCAACTCGGCGCGCGCTTCCCGAGCCGATTCCTCGCGTTCGGTGGCCGACCGTTCGGCCCGCTCCAGGGCGCGCTCGGTATCGGCAGCGCGCTGTACAGCCAGATCGCGGTCGGCAGTGGCCGCTTTCACCTTCTGGGCGTTCTCCCGTTCGGCGCGTTCGATATCGGCTGTGGCGGCGCGGCGGGCACGGTCGATTTCCGCGGCGCAGTCGGCCCGGATCCGCTCCACTTCCGCCGCGGCCTCGTTCCGCGCGGCCCGGACATCTTCCTCCGCGGCGCAGCGGGCTGCGAAGACCTCGTCCGCGGCGCGGGTGGTGACGGCCTCCACTTCGCGGAGTGCGTCGTCGCGGGCGGTTTCGGCGGACGCGGTCTGTGACCGTGCTTCCGCGATCCGGGCGTCGGCGGTTTCCGCGGTTGCTGCCGCGTCCTCGGCCGCTTCCTCCGCGTGGATGCGTGCCTGCTGGGCGTCGCGCCGCGCCTGTTCCGCGGCAGCCGCGGCCATTTCGGCTTCGGCGATGCGGCGCGCGGCATCGGCTTGTACGGCCTGGACCTGCGCTTCGGCTGCCGACGGGTCGGCCAGCGTCGACATCTCGGTGACCGCTGCGTTGAGGGTGGTGCCGAGTTGTTCGGCCAGGGTGCGGAATTGGGTGAGAAGTTCATCGGCGCGAAGCCGGGCCGCGGCGACCGGGCCCGTTTGCGTCACGGTGACGGAATCGGGTTGGGGTTCGGCTTCCTGTTGCAGCCGTTGCCTTTCGCGCCAGGCTCGCCATCTCGTGTGGTCCGGGCGGTCACAGTATTCCGAAGGCCGGCCCGGGCCGGTGGGGCGTGGGATCGGCTGAGTGCAGCCGGGGTAGTTGCAAGTTGTCGGCACCGGGAAATCGTAGCGTTGGTTTCGTCAAACCAAACGGAATGACACGAAACGAAACCAGAAGAGGGCGAATGGATTCAATCGAGACCTGCGTGGTTCTAACCCCCGATAAGTGAACATTATCGGAGGTTAGGACGGTAGGCTTGCGGAAGAACCTATCCCGGCCAATACGTTTCGTTTCGTAACAACCAACGAAACGTATTGTGTGACTCAATTACCGACCGAGGAGAACACGCAGTGACCGAACCAGCCGTGGACCTACCCGACACCGTGCGCACCGAACTCCGCCGCGGCGTCACCAGCGTCCTCGTCGACACCGCCGCACTGCGCAACGTCCGCGAACGCTTCGACACCGAACAAGCCACCGCACTCGGCCGCTACCTCACCGCCTCCCAATCCCCCAACACACTGCGCGCCTACCGCACCGACTGGATCGCCTGGGCAGCCTGGTGCACCCGCGAAAACCGCACCGCCCTTCCCGCCGACCCCCTCGACGTCGCCGTCTACCTCGCCGCGGCCGCCGACGCCCGCGCCGCGAACGGCCGCCACGCCTACAGCCCCGCCACCCTCGAACGCAAATCCGCCGCCATCGCCGCCGTCCACGCCGCCAACGGACTACCCGCACCCACCCGCAGCGACGTCGTCCGCCTCACCCTCCGCGGAATCCGCCGCACCCGCCGCACCCGGCCCGACCGCAAACGCCCGATCCTGCTGCACACCCTCGGTGAACTCCTCACCGGCCTACCCGAACCCGGATGGCCCGGCGAACCCGCCCGCCGCCGCGACACCCTGCTCCTACTCCTCGGCTTCGCCGGCGCCCTCCGCCGCAGCGAACTCGCCGGCCTGCGCATCGCCGATATCCACTTCGGCACCGACCACACCACCGGCGAACCACTGCTACTGATCCACCTACCCACCACCAAAACCGACCCCACCGGCATCACCGAACAACACGTCGCCCTGCCCCGCGGCAGCCAAGCACACACCTGCCCCATCTGTGCCTGCGCCGACTGGCTACGACTACTCGCCGTACACGCCGGCAACCCTCTCGACGTCCGCGCCTGGATCGACGAACTCCCCGCGGCCGAACCCCACATCCACCGCTGCCACAGCTACCGGCCCGACCCCCGGCTCACCCCGGCACAACCCCTGTTCCCCGCGGTCAACCGGCACGGCGGACTCGGCGGCACCGCACTCTCCGGCCGCGCCGTCGCCGAAATCGTCAAACGCTACGCCGCCCGCGCCGGACTCGACCCAGCCCTCTTCTCCGGCCACTCGCTACGCGCCGGATTCGCCACCCAAGCCGCCCTCGGCGGCGCCGCCGACCGCGAAATCATGCGCCAAGGCCGATGGAGCAACCCACGCACCGTCCACCGATACATCAGAACCGCCGACCCCCTCGCCGACAACGCCGTCACCAAACTCGGACTCTGACCTGGACACGTCCCGCCGGTGGGCGAGCGGAAGGTCTTCTGGGCGTCAGCTATTCCCCTACCGGGAAACGGCTGTGGACGCGCGACGACGCCGGCAACGAGGACAGGCATTACGGCGTACCCCGCACCTACCTCCGGGAACTCGCCGACCATCGGCCCAACGGAGACGACTGGCGCGCAGCCGAAGCGGAAATCAACAACTACGAGCCCTACGACGTCGAACTCGCCGACGTCCCCGTACATTTCATGCGCAGTCCCGGTGTCGGACCGAATCCGACGCCGCTGATCCCGACACACGGCTGGCCTTGGACGTTCTGACACTGGTCGATTGCCCCACCACCCTCGCCCGCGCCCTCTGCGATTCTCCGGCGGGCATGCCTGGCATGGATCCTGGAACTTTGGATCAGTTGGAGCGACCACGGCGGCCACTTCATCTCCTGGGAAATCCCCGACCGCTGGGTCGACGACCTGCGCCGAACTTTCCGGGGTCGGCGCTGACACGTATGACGGTGTGGTCTCGATCGGGCATCGCCCCGCACCGGGGGTGCGCCCATCCGCCGCCGTGGTGCCCCCGTCACGTCCGATAACCGCGAGCGGCCGTCCCACCAGCGGATATCCAGTGCGGTCCACACGAAATCGCAGGGTTGCCACGGGGCCGTGCTGTGCGAGGATATTGAGCGCTCCACGAGTCGGTCCGTTTCAAAAACCCCCTTTGGAAGGATGCTCAGATGGCGCAAGACACCAGCACCGCTGCCGCCCGCACCAGCTCCAGCACCAGCAACGGCAGTGGTCAACAAGTCCAGAGCCTGGAAATGCTGCGCATGGGCCTGGACGAAATCCGGCAGGAAGCCCAGAGCGCACGACAGTACGCCCAGCAGGCGCAGAACCTCGCCCGTCAGGTACAACAGCAGACCCGCCAGGTACAGCACCAGTCCCAGATCGCGCAGAGCCAGGCCAACCAGGCCGCGCAGCAGGCACAACAGGCTCGCCAGCAGGCTCAGCAGGCGCAGAACCAAGCGCAGCAGGCCCAGAGCGAAGCCGACCGGTCGCAGAGCCAGGCCCAGCAGGCCCAGGCCGACGCCAACCAGGCCAACCAGCGCTGTCAGTCGGCGCAGGACCAGGCCGACCAGGCCGCCTACCTCGCCCAGCAGGCCGAGGAACAGTCCACACGGGCCCAGGACCGCGCGATGCAGTGGGAACTGCAGATGCACCAGATGCGTCAGCAGGTACGGCAGATGTAGTTTGCACCGGGCAAACGCAGGGCAGTAGCCCTCGATGCCTTCGCGGGGCCCGGTGATTTCGCCGGGCCCCGTTCCGTGGACCCGGCCCGGTCTACCAGCAGTCGATTCCGCTACAGGTAACTGGGGTAGCTCACAATTGCGCTTTTGATAATTACCGCGTGTCGCGGTCGACGCCTACCGATCGAGCACCCTACTCGACAGGACAGGCGATTCACTCCCCGCGCGCAAGGTACCGATTCGCAGGACGGTCACGAGCCGATTCGGTCGAGGATTATCCGGGACAGCGGATCGGGTGCCTCCTCGGGGATCCAGTGACTCACACCTTCCAGCACCACCAAGTGGTACTCCGCCTTCACGTACTCTGCGGTCGCCTCCACACCGGATCGTGCCACGGCCTGATCGGCGTCACTCCACACGAAAGTCGTCGGGACATCCACCGGGGGAACCGAACTCCAGGAATCGCCGGACGCCCGATACCAGTTCAGAGCCGCCGTCATCGCCCCGGGCTCCCGGAGCCGGGCAATATGCTGCGCGGCCTGCTCCACCGGAACCGTCTCCCCGAACCCGGCACGCAGTCCCGCGCAATCATTCGCCAGCAGCAATTCCTCCGGTGCGTCCGGCTGCTGGAAAAAGGTCATGTACTCCGACTTCTCGGCCTGCGCCGGATCGTTCTCGCGGGCCCGGGCAAACGCCGCCGGATGCGGCACCGAGAGCGCGGTCAGTGAAGCCACCCGATCCGGATATCGGGCCGCCACATCCCACGCGACAATCGCACCCCAATCGTGGCCCACCAGGTGAACTTGTCGCAGACCCAGCGCATCGCAGAGGCCGACGATATCGGCGCGGAGTTCGGACAGGCGATAGGACGCGACGTCCGCAGGACGGGCGCCCGGCGAATAGCCGCGTTGCTCCGGGGCATACGAGCGGACTCCCCGCGCGCTCAGGCGCTCCGAGACGGAATCCCAGGACGCCGCGCTCTGCGGAAACCCGTGCAGGAGCAGCACGTCGGCGCCGCGCACCGGCTCACCAGGGTGGACCCGCACCTCGAAATCGAGAGCACCGACACGTACCGTGCGAACCTCACCCCTGGACATGCCTGCATGCTAGCCAAACACGAGGCAAGCTGCTAGACAACTGTATAGATAAATGTCCGAATCCGACGGGTGTGCGTGATGCCTGCCGGACGCAGGCACGGAGGAACCGGTATGAGCACATCTGGGCAGATCGCGATCATCATCGGCGGCGCCTCCGGAATCGGCTGGGCGAGCGCCCAGCTCCTCTCGGCCCGCGGGGATACCGTGATCATCGCCGACCTCGACGGCACCGCTGCCCGAACCCGAGCCACCGAACTAGGCGGGAGCGCGACCGGACGCCAGGTCGAAGTCACCGACGAACAAGCAATGCGTACTCTCTTCGACACGGTCGCCGCCGACCACGGACCGGTCGGCACCGTCGTCGACTGTGCCGGAATCTCCCGCCCCGGAACGATTACCGACCTCTCCCTCGCAGACTGGAAAGCCACCGTCGACGTCTGCCTCACCGGAGCCTTCCTGACCGTCAAACATGCCGCTCACACCATGCGTGACGGTGGATCCATCGTGCTCGTCGCCTCGCTCAACGGCCGGCAACCGGGTGTAGGGATGGGCGCGTACTGCTCGGCGAAGGCCGGGGTCCTCATGCTCACCGAGGTCGCCGCCATGGAACTCGCACCACGGGGAATCCGCGTGAACGCGGTCAATCCGGGCTTCGTCCACACACCGCTCACCTATGGCGCGACCCTCGTACCCGGACTGGTCGACGAATACATCGAGAACACACCGCTCGGCCGCGCCGGCACACCGGAAGATGTCGCCCGCACCATCGCTTTCCTCACCTCCGACGACACCGGCTGGATGACCGGCGCAGCGATCGATCTCAACGGCGGTGCACACACAATGCGATACCCGAACATCGTCGAACGAGTCGCCGAAATGGCAACAACGAGGAGCGATATGGAGTGAGGTCGGATCCCCCCTTCTGTGTGTAGTTGGGTTGGATCTGTCGAGTGACGGTCCAAGAAGAGGATATTCATGTGCAGATGCGCATATCCAAGTATCCAACTATGTCAAATATGGCTCTCGGTCGAGTACTCCGACAACGTGCCGCAAGAAGATAGAACCGGTGGCGCTTCAGTTCTCCGAGTCACCCCGTCGGCACCCACTGCTTCCGTGCGGGTGGCTTTCACTCCCCTGCCCAGTTTGCCCATGTCTTCGTCTTCTCCCCTGCGGCCGGTTATGCAGGGTGATCCGGCAACGTCCCACCCTGTGGAGCGGATTCCACGATAATCGTTCTATCCGTGGGTATTCCTTCACGGAACCGCATACGCGCCTCCGCCAGGATCGGATCATCGCGCGACCACACTTGCGCCTCGATGTATCGTCCATTCTGAACTGCGTCGAGATAGTTTCGGTGTTCTCCATCGAAATCGAGCGAAGTGTCCGCATCCACCCCATGGATGATGCGCGGAACGAGCCCATCCGGAGTATTGGAAGCAGGCATTCCCGCCACGATCTGATAGTTGAAGAAGCTGTCCTCGATCGTAAAAGTCAGGCGCTCGGCGGGGATCGAATCTGCGGGAATTCGAATCACGACGGATCCTTCGGGGGGCGGATATGTTCCTTGCTCGCTCACGAGCTTGAAGTAGAGGGGGTTGTCGGGAGACGGATCTCCCTTCTCCGCCGCGTGTGATCGCAGCCAGGCTTCGGCTTGCTTGCGGATGTCCACATAATCGGCGTCTGCGATCCTCTTTCCCATCTTGTGCGCAACCTCAGCTGCCTGATCATGGGGCAGGTCCATGATCGACACGAAAGGGTCGATCGAGTCCGCCGGCACCTTCCTTTCCAACCAGAGTCCACGGAGTGGATGTGGCCGCGATCCAGAACCTACACTCGTCTCGCCACTGTCGACGTTGTCGGGTTGGCGTTCGAATCGGTCGGGATCCGTCCCGCGCACCTGCCCCTGCGCACTTGCGCCGGATTCCGAGTGTTCGGCGGCGGTGATGCGGCGCAAGCGCGCAGCTGAGCCGACCTTGTTGGTCTTGGGTGCGAGCTGCTCGTCTTCGTGTTGGAATCGTTGGAGGGCGTTCCGTATCTCGTGCGGAAACGCCTGGCGTCTTTTGCGGATCTGCGGCGCGGCTTTGTACACAAGCGCTTCGGCGATGCGTTCGGCTGCCTGCAGCATTTTCGCGGTGATTGCACCGCCGCCAGAACCGCCCATCGAAGTTTTCTGTTACGACCAGGCGTCAGGCGGCGTCGAGGATCTCGAGGTCGACCGCAGCGATCGCCAGGCCGAACGGGCCGCTTCGGCGGGCGAGTTGATCGGTGGTGCAGCCGCCGCCGAGGCGACTGATGTGGGAGCGAAGGTTGGGCGCCGCCGCGGCGAGCCGCGTGGTGGCGGTGATGGTCCGAGCCCTCGGAGACCAGGCCACGGACGACCACCGCGGAAAACGATAGACGGTGCGCTCCATCGACGTCACCCACATACCTCCCCGACCACACCGGAACAAGATCACATAATAACCGCCGGCCCGTACTCATCACCCGCACTCCACGAGCCGCGATCGAACCTGGGGTGCGGTTACGGTCGGACGAGCAGCGCCTACCGGAGAGGAAAATGATCAGCATCGAGACATCTGTCCCATTGCTCGATGTGGCATTTCATGCCTGCAGCTGATGGAGTCGGCCGGCCGCCGACACTGTGACCTGGAGTCACCCGCCCTTGCCGGCGCCACGAGTGCGCGACTTCACCAATGCAGGGTGGTCTGATCCGTTTTTCCTTGTGTGAAGCGGCATTTTATGTCCCCCGCCGCACGCCGATAGCGTCGGATTCATGGAATGGAATTATCAGTCGGCCGAAGAGCTGGCGGCTGCCTTACGTGCCGGTACGGTGACCTCGGTGGAGCTGACCGACGCGGCGATCGCCCGTATCGAGCGCGACGACGCGGCGATCAACGCGATCTGTGTGCCGGACTTCGACCGTGCGCGGGCCGCGGCCCGCGAGGCCGACCAGGCACGCGCCCGCGGCGAAGAACGGCCGCTGCTCGGGATTCCGGTGACGGTCAAGGAGTCCTACGATATGGCCGGTCTGCCCACGACGTGGGGCATGCCGCAGCACGCGAACTACGTACCGGCCGAGGACGCGGTACAGGTGTCGCGGTTGAAGGCCGCCGGCGCGGTGATTCTCGGTAAGACCAACGTGCCGTTGATGCTGCGCGATATCCAGAGCTTCAACGAGATCTACGGCACCACCAACAATCCGTGGGATCACGACCGCACCTCGGGTGGGTCCTCCGGTGGCTCGGCGGCGGCTCTGGCGTCGGGATTCGGCGCGCTGTCCATCGGCTCCGACCTCGCCGGTTCCCTGCGCACCCCCGCGCATTTCTGCGGCATCTACGCACACAAGCCGACACTCGGGCTGGCACCGACCCGCGGCATGGTCGCACCGCCGGCGCCGGCCCTGCCTATCGACCTCGACCTCGCCGTCGTCGGGCCCATGGCGCGCACCGCCCGCGACCTCGCACTGTTGCTCGACGTGATGGCCGGACCGGACCCGCTGACCCACGGCGTCGCCTACCACGTCACACTGCCGCCCGCACGCCACGAACGACTGTCGGACTTCCGGGTCCTGATCATGGAGGACCATCCACTCATACCCACCGGGTCGGCAGTGCGGGCGGGAGTGCACCGCGTCGCCGGAGCGCTGGCCGACGCGGGTGCTCGCGTCGAATGGCACAGTTCTCTGCTACCCGATCCGACCGAAGCGGCAACGCTCTACATGCTGCTGATGATGTCGAACGCCGCCGCAAGCCTTCCCGTCGACGTGTACGAACAGCTGCGGACCCACGCGGCCGCGCTGAGTGCGGACGACAGGAGTCTCGATGCGGCGCGGCTGCGCGGCATGGTTCTCGGCCACCGCGACTGGGTCGAGGCGAACAACCGGCGCGAACTCCACCGTCTCGGCTGGCGGCGGCTGTTCGCCGAATTCGACGCCGTGGTGTGCCCGATCACGCCCACTCCCGCCTTCGCGCACGACCACACCGGAGGTCTGGAGGACCGGCACATCGACATCGACGGAGTCGATTACCCGTACTTCGACCAGCTCGTCTGGGCCGGTGTGGCCACCATGCCCGGCCTGCCCGCCACTGCCATACCCGCGGGCCGCTCCCCCGGCGGGCTGCCGGTGGGAGTGCAGCTCATCGGTCCGATGTTCGAGGACCGCACCCCGCTGCGGCTGGCCGAGCTTCTCGAGCGGAAGATCGGCGGCTTCCAGGCACCGGAATAGGGTGCACTACCGGGGCGTCCGCCGAGGACGAGGAGTCTTCTGCTGAGCAGCCCGGTCTCGGATTCCGGCGAGTACGGAGTCGAGGAGCCGGTCGAATTCCGGCACAGATCCGAAGCCGGCGATACGGGGCGCCAGAGTGGCCATGGTGGGGTGCAGCGCCGGGTCGAGTGTGGGCACGGTCGTGGCACTGCCGGGCTCGCCCAGGATCGCCAGCAGATATCCGTTCAGGAATCCGAACAGGAGCAATGGCGTATCCGCGACTATTTCGTCGGGTATGCCGGCTGTTCGCATCGCGGTCACCAGTCGCTCCACTGCGGCGAGTGCAACGGGTGAGGTTTGCGGCCGGGTGGCCAGCAACGGAACCACATGGGGGTGCCGGAATGCGGTCTGCCGATACCGGTGCGCGGTATTGCGCGCGATTTCCTCCCAGGTACCGGGCTCGTCGGCGATACCGGTCGCGATTTCGGCGAGCACGGCCTCGGCGACCGCGTCCAGCAGCGCCGCCTTGCCTTTGATGTGGTTGTAGATGGACATCGGGTCGATTCCGAGGTCGTCGGCGAGCCGTCGGACTCCGAAGCGCTCCAAGCCGTCCCGATCGACGAGCGCGAGGGCGGCGGCCGCGATGCGGTCGCGTGTGAGCCCTGCCGATGTGCCTTGTGCGCGCCTGGCCACGGCTGTTCCCTCCTCTTGCCAAACCTACACCGTAGGATATACCGTCCACCTGAAACCTACGGTGTAGGTATAGGTAGGCAATGGTGCCTGTCGGAGACAGAGACGGCGAAGGGATGAGCATTGTGAACCGCAGAGAGGCTCTCCGCGCCATGGCCGTGACCCCCGCGATCGCGATGCTGGGAAGCACGGCATGCGGTGCCGGTGGCACCACCGAATCGATCGTGGCGACCGAGGCCGGACGGTTGCGGGGGAACGTCGTTGGAGGCGTGCACGCATTCATGGGCGTGCCCTATGCCGCGCCACCGGAGGGCGTGGCCCGATATCTACCACCACGACCGGTCCAACCGTGGACCGGGGTGCGCGACGCGCTCACCCTCGGACCCACTCCGCCGCAGCCGCCGACACCGCCGCCGCTGGATTTCTTCGCGCCATCGATTCCCGGAGCGGACTACCTCAACCTGAATATCTGGACCCCCGAACCGGGGGCCACGCGACTGCCGGTGATGGTGTGGATCTTCGGCGGAGGTTTCGATACCGGCAGCAGCGGCCTCTACGACGGTCATGCTTTCGCCCGCGACGGCGTGGTATTCGTTGCGATCAACTATCGGCTCGGCGCCGAAGGTTTCCTGTTCCTCGACGACGGAGTGGCGAATACCGCGCTTCTCGATCAGGTCTCGGCGCTGGAATGGATACGCGACAATATCTCGTCCTTCGGCGGCGACCCCGGCAACGTCACCATTTTCGGTCAGTCCGCCGGCGCCATGGCCGTCGGCACCCTGCTCGCGATGCCGCGTGCCGAAGGTCTGTTCCGACGCGCGATCATGCAGAGCGGTGCAGGCAATCTGTGCTATTCGCCCGATACCGCCCATCAGATCGGACAGCGCCTCGCCGCGAAGCTCGGCGTGCCGCCGACCCGTGATGCTGTCGCCGCGGCAGGTGTCGAACAGGTACTCGCCGCGCAAACCGCGGTCATGCGCGATCTCGCACAGTAACCGGATCCACAACGCTGGGGCGGCGAGCCGGGGTGCCGGGTCAACATGTGGCGGCCCACCATCGACGGCACCATCCTGCCTGCCAAGCCGATAGACGCCGTCACCGCCGGGGCCGGCGCCGATGTGGATGTGCTGCTCGGCCACAACAGCGAAGAAGGGCGGCTGTCGCTGGTACCGTTCCGCAGCCTGGAATCGGTCACCCACGAGGAACTCACCACCGCGATGCACCTGTATCGACTGCCGGTCGACCGGGCACTATCCGTCTACCGGTCCGCATACCCGGACGCGGGCCCGGGTGCGCTGCTGGCAATCCTGCAGGCCGACTGGTTCTACACCATCCCGAGCCTGCGACTCGCCGACGCCCGCACCAGCGCACCAGGGGCCACCTACTTGTACGAATTCACCTGGCGGTCGCCGCAATTCGACGGACAACTCGGAGCATGCCATTTCCTCGAAGTTCCGTTCGTCTTCGACCGGCTGCACGACCGGCGCATGCAGTGGATCACCGGCCCGAACCCACCCCAGCAGCTGGCTGGCCTGATGCATCACACCTGGGTGCAATTCGCCCGCACCGGTCGCGTGGATTGGACACGTTACGAAACCGCCCGCAGAACCACCATGCGGATGGACCTCCACCCGGCCGCCGTCGACGACCCGTACCCGACCCGGAAGCTATGGGAGAGCATCGACCTGTACTGATGACGCCCGGCAAAGTGTGTAGGCAGCATCCCGCACCCGCGCAAGGTCGGAATCCTCACGTTCGGCACGGAGCTGGTCACCGGCGCGGACGGAACCATCGCCGCCCTACTGGGGGCGTCGCCTGGCGACTCCACGGCCCCGGCGATCATGCACGAGCTGCTGGAGCGCTGCTTTCCGCAGCAGACCTCGCGGTGGCAATCGGTGTTGCGCACCATGTTTCCCGATGCTGGAGATCAGGTTTCGTGAGGAGAACTCACTCCCCTGTCTCGGTGTCGTTTCGGGGCGTGAGTGATTCGATCGAACTGAATACAGGAGGTTCGCATACATAGTTAGATGCGCATATCGTCGTATCTTGTTGTCTAACTTCTTTCCAGTCCGGCCGACGGAACATCGGATCGGACCGGCTCCGGCCGTTAGGCTGTGTGTCGGGACCAGCATCGGGCTGTGCGCGGCCGGGTGCAGAAGAGGAGGCCGATTCGATGGGTCCGCTGAACCGTCGTCGTTTTCTGACCACCGGCACGCTGGCCGCCGGGGCACTCGCACTGGGCACGGCACCGGTCGCCGCGCACCCCGCTCCCCCACTGGAGGTCGCACCACTCGGACCCGAATTCCTGTGGGGCGTCGCGTCGTCGGGGTTCCAGTCCGAGGGGCACGCGCCGGACAGCAACTGGACGCGCTATATAGCGGACGGGAAAACCGAGGACGCCTACCGCGACTCCGTCGACTTCTACTCGCGGTTCCGATCCGATATCGCGCTCGCCGCGCAATTGGGTGTGCGGGTCTACCGCATCGGAGTGGAATGGGCTCGGGTGCAACCGCGCCCGGGCGAATGGGACGAGGACGGGTTCCGGTTCTACGACGATGTCGTCGGCGCCATCCGCGCGGCGGGTATGCGACCGATGCTCACCCTCGATCACTGGGTGTATCCGGGATGGCAGGCCGCGCTCGGCGGATGGCGGCGCGCCGGGATGGTCGACGACTGGCTGGTCAACGCCCGAACCGTCGTCGACCGGTACGCGGCGGCGGACCCACTGTGGATCACCTTCAACGAACCCGCGGCCTACCTCATGAACGAGGTGCGGCACGGCGGGATCGGGGTCGGCGATATCCCGGCGATGCAGGAACGGATGGCTCGTGCGCACGACGCCGCTTACGACCATATCCACCGTGTGCAGCCGGGGGCGATGGTCAGCAGCAATGTCGCCTATATCCCGGCCGCCGAGGACGTGATCAACGGTGCGTTCATCGACCGGATCGGCGCACGGCTCGACTACATCGGGATCGACTACTACTACGGGTTCTCACCGCACAGTGTGCTCACCCAGTTCCCCGACCCGGGGAAACTGTGGACGCTGTCGCTGCAGGCGGAGGGCATCTACTACGCGCTCGACCACTACGCGCGGCGGTTCCCCGGTAAACCGCTCTACATTGTGGAGAACGGTATGCCGACCGAGAACGGCCGGCCCCGCAACGATGGTTACGCCAGGGCCGATCTGCTCCGCGATACCGTCTACTGGCTGCAGCGGGCGGCCGCCGACGGGATGAATCTGATGGGCTACAACTACTGGAGCCTCACCGACAACTACGAATGGGGTTCCTACACTCCACGGTTCGGGCTCTACACCGTCGATGTCCTGGGTGATCCCGCGCTCACCCGCCGCCCCACCGATGCCGTCGCCGCATACACCGCGATCACCGGCCGAGGTGGTGTGCCCGGCGACTATCGGCCGACCCGCGCGCCGGCGGCCTGTTCGATCGTGGACGGTTTGTCCAGTTGTACCGATCAAGTGACCGTGCCGCGCTGAACCACCGTCCACCGCGCCGCGGAGGTGGTGCACTGCCCGGCCCGGCCGGTCGTGCGAGACTGGCCGGGTGAACGGGGAGAAGAAAATCCGCGACGACAGCACCGCCGCGTCCGCCGGCCCCCGGCTGGACCGGGGGGACGTGTTCGGTTCCGGGGTGTTGTGGCTGGCGAAATGGGCGTTGTGCATAGTGGCGATCGCGGTCGGGGCCTGGGTGCTCGGATTCCTGGCCGCGAAACTGTGGGTAGTGCTGTTGCCGGTGCTGCTCGCGATCGTGATCGCCACCGTCCTGTGGCCACCGACCGGCCTGCTCATGAAGGCCGGTCTGCCGCCTGCCGCGGCCGCATCGCTGACCCTGGTGGGATTCATCGGAGTACTCGCGGGCGGAATTGCGCTGATCGTGCCATCGGTCGTCGATCAAATGCCCGAACTCTCCGACAAAGCCACCGGCGGGATCAACACCGTCCGGGACTGGCTGCAAGGGCCACCGCTGAACATTCGCGACGAACAGCTGGATTCGGCGGTGGACGCGGTCGTCGAGCGGGTGCAGTCCAGTGCCGAGCAGATCGCGTCCGGGGTCTTCACCGGGGTCAGCACCGCGACCTCGGTCCTGGTCACCATCTTTCTCGTGCTGGTGCTCACGTTCTTCTTCATCAAGGACGGACCCAAATTCCTACCGTGGCTGCACAAATTCCTCGGCGGCCGCAGCGGGCAGCATTTCGAGGAAGTACTGGTCCGGGTGTGGCAGGTTCTCGGCGGGTTCATCCGCACGCAGGCGTTGGTCAGCTTTATCGACGCCTTCTTCATCGGCCTCGGCCTGGTGATACTCGGAGTGCCGCTGTGGGGCGTCCTGACCGCGCTGACCTTCCTCGGCGGATTCATCCCGATGGTGGGCGCGTTCGTCGCCGGTGCGCTCGCGGTTCTGGTGGCGCTGGTGGGGAACGGATTCACCACGGCGTTGATCGTGCTGGTGATCATCATCGCGGTGCAGCAGTTGGAGGGCAATGTACTTCAGCCGGTGTTGCAGAGCCGGACCATGAAACTGCATGCGGTCGTGGTACTGCTGGCCGTTACCGGGGGCGGCACACTGTACGGGATCACCGGGGCGTTCCTCGCGGTCCCGGTGGTGGCCGTGGTGGCGGTGGTGATCCGTTACATCAGTGAGCAGATCGACGTGAAGGTCGCGCGGTCCGGTGGGGGCACCGAGGTCGCCGAAGAACCGGTGCCGGTGGACGATGCCGGTGCGGGTGCCGCCGAGAAGTAGGTGGTCAGACGCCGAGCAGCGATTCCAGCGCGGCGATATGGAGTTCGAACACCTGCCCGCGATCGGTGAAGGTATCGCCGCCGTACATATCGAAAACGTCGAAACTCACTGCCCCGAACAGGGCGCACCAGACGGTGAGTGCCCGAGCGAGTGCCCAGTCGGGCAGGTCCACGTCGAACTCGTCGCGGATCCGGGTGAAATCGCGGGACAGGGGGGTCGTTACAGGCGGGTCCACGGCCGGGCGGGTCAGTAGCTGTTGTGCGTGGGCGTCCGCGATGATGCGGACCAGCGTGAGGATCACCCGGGTGCCGGGGATGACAGTGCGGTCGGCCGGGGCGGTGTAACCGGGGACCGGAGTCCCGAACAGCAGCCCGTACCACGCCGGTTCGGCCAGGCCCCACGCGCGGACGGCGCGGGCGGTGATCCGCAGGCGGTCGATCGGGTCGTCACCGGCGTCGGCGAGTGCGGAGTCGACGGCGTCGCCCAGGGCGTCGTAGCCGTCGATCACCAGCAGGGTCAGTAGTTCGTCACGGCTGCGGACATAGCGGTATACCGCAGAGGAGACCACTCCGAGATCGCGGGCCACGGCGCGCAGCGACAGGGCGGATGCGCCGCCGGTGGCAAGATGTTCGCGCGCGATGCGCAGGATATCCGACATGGTCTGGGCGCGGGCCCGGGCGCGAGGCGTGGTCACCCGGACCAGGGTGGCCATTTCAGAGAGCAGTGTCAACAAAAGTGATCATCGCTCCAGCTGCCTGTGTTAATGTTACCGCCAGTCACTGGTGACCATTCCGAAGCAAGGAGCAGTCCATGTCCGAGGCGGCCACGGATTTCGATGTACTCGTCGTGGGGTCCGGGTTCGGTGGCAGTGTCACCGCACTGCGACTGGTGGAAAAGGGCTACACCGTCGGCGTGCTCGAGGCGGGCCGCCGCTATACCGACGACGAACTGCCGAAGACGAGCTGGGACCTGCGCAAATTTCTGTGGGCGCCGAAACTGGGCTGCTACGGAATCCAGCGCATCCATCCGCTGCGCAATGTGCTCATCCTCGGCGGTGCGGGAGTAGGCGGCGGCTCCCTGAACTACGCCAACACGCTCTACGTCCCGCCGGAACCGTTCTTCCAGGACGCGCAGTGGCGCGATATCACCGACTGGCGCGCCGAGCTCACGCCGTATTACGAGCAGGCGAAACGGATGCTGGGCGTGGTGCAGAATCCGCATATGACCCCGGCGGACGAGGTGTTCCGCAAGGTCGCCGAGGATATGGGGGTCGGCGACACCTTCGTTCAGACGCCGGTCGGCGTGTTCTTCGGCGAACCGGGTGAGACCGTCGACGATCCCTATTTCGGGGGCGTCGGCCCGGCCCGCACCGGCTGCGTCGAATGCGGTGACTGCATGGTCGGCTGCAAATTCGGCGCGAAGAACACCCTGGTCAAGAACTATCTCTATCTCGCCGAACAGGCCGGGGCGCGGGTCGTGCCGATGACCACGGTCACCGAACTACGGCCGCACGCAGACGGGAGCTGGGTCGTCACAGCCGAACGTACCGGCGCGTGGATCCGCAAACAGCGCACCACCTACACCGCACGGCAGGTCGTGGTCGCCGCCGGAACCCTCGGCACGCAACGGCTGCTGCACGATATGCGCGATCGCCGGATCCTGCCCGGCCTGTCCGACCGGCTCGGCCTGCTCACCCGCACCAACTCCGAATCCATCGTCGGGGCCGCCACCAAGAAACTCGCGCCCGGGCAGGATTTCACCCGGGGCGTCGCGATCACCTCATCGATCCACCCGACCCCCGACACCCATATCGAACCCGTGCGCTACGGGAAGGGTTCGAACGCGATGGGGCTGCTGCAAACTCTGATGGTCGACGGCGGCGGCCGTATCCCGCGGTGGCTACGGTTCCTGGGGATCGCGCTGCGGCACCCGCTGCTGCTGATCAGTTTCCTCAGTGTCCGCAACTGGAGCGAGCGCACCATCATCTCGCTGGTGATGCAGCATCTCGACAACTCGATCACCACCTACACCAAGCGCGGCCTGTTCGGCCGGAAACTGACCAGCCGGCAAGGGCACGGGCAACCCAATCCGACCTGGATTCCCGCGGGTAACGAGGCGACGCGGCGGGTGGCCGAACAGATCGGCGGGACCGCGGGCGGCACGTGGGGTGAGGTGTTCAATATCCCGCTCACCGCGCATTTCCTGGGCGGAGCCGCCATCGGCGCAGACCCGGACACCGGGGTCATCGACGCCTACCACCGGGTTTTCGGGTATCCGACACTGAGCGTGGTCGACGGCGCGGCGGTATCGGCGAACCTGGGAGTGAATCCGTCGCTGACCATCACCGCACAGGCCGAGCGGGCCGCCGCGTACTGGCCGAACAAGGGCGAACAGGACACCCGTCCGCCGCAGGGCGCCGGGTATCAACGGATCGCGCCGGTGGCGCCGAAAGCCCCGGTGGTACCGGAATCGGCGCCGGCCGCGCTGCGGTTGCCGATCGTGCCCGTCACCGATCCCGCGGCGGGCTGAACCGCCGCGGTTCAGCCCGCGGGACGGGGCTCAGCCCTTGAAGTAGACGAGCTGGTGACTGGTCGCCAGCAACGTGCCGTCATGACCCCACAGGTGGGCGTTCTGGTCGAAATGGCCGTGCGCGAAACGGTGGGCTCGGGCGCTGCCCAGCAGGTATTCCGTGCCCTGGGCGGCCAGTTCGGCGGCTGTTGCGTGGTAGTAGACGGTGAGCGAGATCGTCCCGGCGGGCAGATACTGGCCGCGACGCAGGAACACCCGCGGGTAGAACGCGTCCGACATTGCGGTGAGTGAGGCGAAGTCGAGCGGGCGGGCCGGCCGATCGCGCAGCCAGAGGGTGCTCACCGAATCAGGGTTTCCGGGCTGCGCCTCGGCCGGGGCGGGTTCGGGGACGGCACCGGTGACGAAGCGCAGATCGTAGTTGCGGCCCCAGGCGATGAACTCCGGGAACTCCTGCGGATCGGCTTGTTCGGGACCCGGCACCGACGGCATGGTGAGTTCCAGATCCGACCAGGTGTCGCGGCGGATCCCGAACACCGCGGTCGCGGTGGTGGTGATCGCACCGTTCTGGGAGAGCTCGAGTTGCCAGTGCTGATTCGTGCGGTTGGTGCGGATCGGACGGGCGGTGATCTCGAATTCGCCGTCGGCGATCGGGCCCGCGTAGTTCACCGTCAGTGCCAGCGGGTCACCCATCCGGTCCGGGTGTCCTTCGATCGCGCGCAGCAGTGCCGCCGCGGTGACGCCACCGAACGGGCCGACCATATTCGCGTAATCGGCGCAGGTCCGGCCGGTGACACGGTGCGCTCCGAGGTACTCGGTGGCGATCGCGGTATCGAAGGGGTGGGGCGGCGCATCGATCCCGGTCACGGGGTCCTCCTGGGAATAGTGCCGATAGTCGGGTGGTGGGACGAATATAAGTATGACAACATACATAGGAATGGGAGGCAACAGGGAGCGGTGTGATGCCACGACACAAGGATCCGGACGGGCCCCGGGCGGCGATGATCCGCAGCGCGATCTCGCTCATCCGCCGGCGCGGCGTCGCGGCGGTATCGTTCGCCGATGTCCTGAATGCCAGCGGCGCGCCCCGCGGGTCGGTCTACCACCACTTTCCCGGGGGCAAGGCGCAATTGGTCACGGAGGCCACCAGGGTCGCCGGGGCACGGGTCACCGAGGAACTCACCCGGGTACTCGATACACCGGAAACCGCGGCCGCACTGCGGGAACTCGCCGAAACCCTCGCCCGCGGTCTCGACCGCGGCGACTACGCCGTCGGCTGCCCGATCGCCGCGGCCGCACTCGGCAACGAGCCGGATGCGGTGGCCGCCGCGGGGGCCACCTTCGACACGTGGCGTGACCTGATCGCCGGGAAACTCGTCCGCGACGGGGCGGTGCCCCAGCGGGCCCGGTCGGTCGCGGTGCTGGTGGTCAGCGCCTTGGAGGGGGCACTCATCGTTGCGCGTACCGAACGCGACCCCGCAGCCCTCGATACGGTGGTCGAGGAGCTGAACGTGCTGTGCCGGTCCGCGGTCGGTGCGGGCGCCGGGCCGGCGGTCATTCGGCGGGACGGGTCTTGATCGCGTCCCGCGAGATGTATACGTCGTACTCCCCCGGCATCGCGATCACCGCGTTGCCGTAGGCCGACCGCACGAACGGCGAGGTGAACCAGCGATCCTCGGTCATCTCGCGGAAGAAGTCGCGATCACCGCCATTGAGGAAGATATGGTTCTGCCCGGTCGCGACACCGTCGAGTCGCTGCCCGTACAGGCGGGACACCTTGTAGCCCGAATGGAAGCCCAGCGCGTTCACCCACGGCTCCAGTTCCACGATCTGCGCCTGCAGTGCCCACAGATCTCCCTCCACACGGTGGGTGCTGCGTTCGGTCGTACCGCCCTCCTCGTCGAACAGGGTCAATTCGACCTCGAGCTGATGCTCGGCATCGGCAACCGGGGTCACCACCACATGGGCGGCGCGGATTTCGCCCGTCAATCCCAGGTAGGTCTGAACCAGGGTCGCCGTCCACAGCACCAGCGCCGCAGCGGCCAGCAGCACCAGCCCGCCCCCACCACGTAGGAGCGATGATCGGGGCCCCTTCCCGCGCAGTGCGGTCAGCGCCGAAATCAGCAGGGCCACACCCGCGATGATCACGATGATCGCGCCGGCCTGCAGCACCCCGAGGTCCACCGGGTAACTCATGGCCCGGTTATACCCCGCGCGGGAAGATCCGGCAGCACGAATCGGGAGCACCGGCGGCGCCCCCCGATCCGGATATCACGGGCCCCGCCCCGGTGTCCGGGACACCGGCAGGATCCCGCCCCATATCCCGGCCGACTCTCGTATGTTTGCGCTACACGATGTCGAAAGGTGCGAAGGTGACAGAAGTCAGTGCGGACTACGTGATCGTCGGGTCGGGTTCGGCGGGCGCGGTGCTCGCCGAACGGCTCAGCGCCGATCCGGGACGTTCGGTGATCGTTCTCGAGGCCGGACCGGCCGACAAGGACAAGTTCATCCGGATCCCGGCCGGCTTCTCGAAACTGTTCCGCAGTCCCTACGACTGGGACTATCTCACCGAGCCGCAACCACAACTCGGCAACCGGCAGATCTACTGGCCGCGCGGTAAGACCTTCGGTGGATCGTCCTCTCTCAACGCCCAGATGTGGGTCCGCGGTTTCCGCGCCGACTACGACGAGTGGGCAGCGGCCGCCTGCCCGGACTGGGGTTTCGACAAGGCGGTCGAACAGTTCCGCACCATCGAGGACGTCGAAGGGCCCGCCGGTGACGATCACGGCACCGGCGGGCCGCTGCATATCTCCCACCAGCGCAGTCCGCGCCCCTCTACCGCCGCCTACCTGCGGGCCGTCGCCGAACGCGGTTTCCCCGTCGAGACCGCGAATCTGCCCGAACCACAAGGTTTCACCCAGACCATGGTCACCCAGTACCGGGGCCGGCGCTGGAGCACCGCGGACGCCTATCTGCGGCCGGCGATGAAACGCCGCAACCTCACCGTGCTGCCGGAAGCCACCGCCACCCGGGTGCTGTTCGACGGTGACCGCGCCGTGGCTGTGGAGTTTTCGCGCGCCGGGCGCCTGGAGCAGGTGCGCGCCACGACGGAGGTGATCCTGTGCGGCGGTGCGATCAACAGCCCGCAGTTGCTCATGCTGTCCGGGATCGGAGATCGGGCCGAGCTCGAGCGGCACGGGATCGAAGTCCGCTGGCATGCGCCCGAAGTAGGCGCCAACCTGCAGGACCATCTGGTCGCGGGGCTCGGCTACTCGGTGACCGCCGATTCGCTGTTCGGCGCCGAAAAACCCGGGCAGCTGGTCAATTACCTGCTGCGGCACCGCGGCATGCTGACCTCGAACGTCGGCGAGGCCTATGGTTTCGTGCGTAGCGACCCGGGTCTGCAGTATCCGGATCTGGAACTCGTGTACGCGCCCGCGCCGTTCTACCACGAGGGTCTGATCGATCCGACCGCCCACGGCGTCATCCTGGCCACCGTACTTTTGCGACCGCGTAGCCGCGGAACCATCACACTGGCTTCGAAAGACCCGCTCGCCAAGCCCGTGATCGACCCCAAATATCTGTCCGACCCCGACGGCGCCGACCGGGCCGCGCTGATGGCCGGATTGCGGCACTGCGCCGAAATCGCCGACACCGAGGCGATGAGGGCTGTTCTCGGTGACCTGTGCTATCCGCCGGACGCCACCGACGGAATGGCAGAAGACACCCGGACCGAATCGCTCGAACAGTACGCACATACGCTCTACCATCCCGCCGGCACGTGCCGGATGGGTTCGGACGAAACGAGTGTGGTCGACCCGGAACTGCGCGTGCGGGGAGTCCAGGGGCTGCGGGTGGCCGACGCGTCGATCATGCCGGTCCTGGTGCGCGGCCACACCCATGCGCCGAGCGTGTTCATCGGCGCCCAGGCCGCCGAGTTCCTCACCCGTTCCTGAGGTGCGCAACTGCCGGCCCGGACGCAATGCGGGACCGGCAGTTCCGTGGGGAGTCACGCTCCCGGCGAACCCACCGGTGGCGGGTATGCGGTGACGCCACCGGTGGGCTCGCGGCCACCGCACCGGTTCGGTGGCGGGGCCGGAGGCACCCGGACCCGGCCGAACCGGAAACGGCGGTCGTGTGCGCACCGACCGGAGCTGTGGAGTCGGGCAGCTGCGGCGGTGCGCACCGTCTACCGGCGGATCACAGCTTGCCGCCGCCGCCGATGAGCCAGGGATTGAAGGTGCACTGCAGCGCCGGGAACTGCCCCGGGTCCAGTGCCCGCAGGGCAATGGACAGCGCGCGCGGCGAGTACATCATGGTGAGGTGGTCCGACAGATCCTGTTCGCACCCGTCCTGCAAGGTGATGTTGCGGACGGGCGCATCCGGCCCGGGTTTCAGGAAGGTCAGGTCGAAAGGCGTGGTCACCTCGTCGTAGCGCGTACCGACGACGGTGTAGTCCACACCGGGCACCGTATCGCCGCCCGCATTCAGCTGGTTGACGAAATCCGAGCCCACGGTCTGCTGGATCCCGGAGTGACCCACGAAGATCTCGATGAAGCCGAGAATGTCGATACCGAAGTTGTTGATGGCCCGGCCCAGCGCGCCGATCCCGTCCAGGGTGGTGCCGTGATGGGTTGCCCCGTAGGTGATCAGCTTCGCGACCTTGCCGGCGCCGCCCTCGAACTTGGTGTACCAGTTCGACATCGAGCCGCCCTGGGAATGCGCGATGATATCCACCTCGGTGGCGCCGGTGGCGGCGAGCACGCGGTCGACGAAAACGGCCAGTTGCTCAGCCGAATCCTGAATGTAACCGGTACCCATCGTGCCCGGTAACACCGAACCGAGGCCACCGCCCTGGACGAGGTTCGCGCGGCCGTAGTTGAAGGTGAAGGTGCAGAAACCCGCGTCCTTGATCGGCCGGCCCATGAACGCGAAACCGTTGTAGGCGTTCATCCAGGTGCCGTGGATCAGCAGTACGGGTCGCGGATGTTCGGCCGTGGGTTTGCAGTTCCAATCGTTGGCTCCCGGCGGCGCGACGTCGGCGTTGAACAGGCCGTGCGCGAATGCCGACAGGAAAGCCGTCTGCGCGGGGCCGTGGCCGACGGTATCGGAGGCGTACCCGCCCGACAGGCCCGAACTGCTGCCCGAACCGCCGTAGCAGTCCCCGGAGCCGTTACCGGAACCCGCTCCGCTGCCGGAGTTACAGGCCGAACCGCTGGCGCTGCCGGAATCGGCCACCGGGCCGGCGGTCCGGCCGGCCGCGATGTAGTCGGCCAGGTCCTGTTCGGTGGGAGCCACCGGTGGGTCCGCGTTCGCGCCCGCACCGGTGAACCCGAAAACGAGTGCGGTGGCGGCACACAGGACCGCGGCGCGCAGCCGGCCGGAGGTAGGTCGATTCATCGGGACCCTTTCTGCCGAGAACTTCGTCGTCCGATTCCCTTGCCGCGCAGAGTTTTCGCGGCAGAGAAGCTGCGCCGACAGTACGGCCGCGGATCGTTTGTCCAATGTTTCCGGCAGTGGAATTGGACAGCTCACCAAAGCATTCGAACCGGTTTGGTGCCGGTCACAGATGACTCGGCAGCGAATTCAGGACAACTTTGGGATGACTCGGCATCGGGCACCGTCGCGAACCCCAACAAAAGCAAACTTGTTTCGTGGATTCTCCAATCCTGCAACAGATCACGAATCGATCACTTCTGTTTATTCGAAAATCGATTCACCACTTTCCGATACACGGCCGATTCCGGCCCCCTCATTTTCGGAGTTTCGATGCCCGATACCCGCCGCCGCACCCCCTCGCTCCGAACGGGGCTGGCCACCGCCTTCACCGCCGCTGCGATCACCGCGGGCCTGTGCGGGCCGGCCGGCGCGGCACCTACTGCCCCGGGCGGCCTACCGGCCGGGATCGACTCTCTGCTGACCGGTCCGCTGACCCGCGTGCACGGACCCGGGACCGCGATCGTGATTCTCGGCTACGGCCTGCTTCCCGACGGCACCATGCGCCCCGAACTGGTGGATCGGTTGCGGGCCGGGTATGTCCAGGCCCTGATCGCGCCGCAGTCGCCGGTGATCGTCACGGGTGGAAACCCACGCAACGGGGTGACCGGGGCCGCCGCTATGGCGGACTGGCTCATCCGCCACGGGCTGCCGGTGTGTCGCGTCCATCAGGAGTCCGCAGCCACGATGACCGTGCAGAACGCCCAGCGCAGCGCACAACTCATCCATGTGCTCGGGGCACGCGACGCCGTGGTGGTGACGTCGGATAACCATATCGGCCGCGCGGCGGACAGTTTCACCGCCGCCGGGGTGCCGATCGCCGCCACCCTCACACCAGGTCGGATTCCGGATTTCGTGGCGGCATGGGGACCGTGAAAAGCGGATGCTGCTGCGGCGGGCATTCCGTTCCTGAGCGAATCCTGTTACGGCACCGGTTCCGGAATTACCGGATGGTCGTCACGACCATTCGGCTATGTCCAGGGCGCGGGCGAGAGTGGGCCAGCTCCGATGCAATTGGACCTCGAAATCCGGCCAGGAATGCATACCCTCGGGCAGGAAATCGACCACCGCTGGAATACCGATTTCGTCCAGCCGGGCGGCCAGTCGCTCGGTACACAGGCGCGCGCCCTGTTCCAGCAACGAGCCCCCGCCCAGCAGAACCGCCAGAATTTCCGGACTGTCCCCGATCGACATCAAGGCGGCGCCGCTCGGAGTTCCGTTGGCCACGGACAGATAGATCTCGGTGCCGCGCAATTTCTCCGCGCCCAGCAGACCGTCGTGAGCAAGCCACTCCGGCGAAGCCGGCGGGCCGAACAGATTCTCCGGGTTTCCGCCGCGAGAGGCCACCGTCATCACCGTGACAGCGCGACCGAGCTGATCGGCGGTGGAATAGCAGCCGCTGAGTCCGGCGACGCCCCGGTAGAAACCCTGATGCCGCTGGGTCAGCATCATCGCTGCCTGCGCACCCATCGACACGCCGGCGATGGCCCGGACACCATTGGACCCCAGATACTTCTCGACGATCGGCGGTAGCTCCTCGGTGAGGAAGGTTTCCCACCGATTCAGGCCCAGGGCAGCGTCGACCCGGATCCAGTCCGCGTACAAGCTCGCGGTTCCACCGGTGGTGAGCACGACATCGACCGGTTTATCGGCGAAGAATTCCGCGGCGCCACCATCGGTCAGCCAACCCGAGGTGGGACCGCCGTCCACCCCGTCCAGCAGATACAGCGTGGGCCGCGGTGCCGGACCGGTGCCGACCAAGGTGTCGATCGCGATTTCGCGGTGCATGGCCACGGAACGGATGTGCAGCCGGATCCGGCGATCACTCAACACCTCGACCCGCAGCAACTGCGGACCCGGCGACCGGGTCTCGGTGGCGGTCGGACCTGGCGGCGCGCCGGGCGATTCCACCGGCGGGACCCCGGTCGCCGGGGTCGTGGTGGCAGCGATACCCATCGCTGCCAGTGCGGCCAGAACCGTCAACCGGGATCTCATCTCACACCTCGCGGTACCACTCGTCACTCGGGTCTCCCGTCACGCCGCCCCTGGTTTGCCCGGCCGGGTGCGCGCACCGGAAGTAATGCGCGGCAGCCGGCGCAACCGCATCGCGTCCACCACCGACTCCGGCTCCACTGCCGCGCCTTCGGCGATCCGGTACAGGCCGGGTGGCCGGCCGCCGTCGCACAGCCGGTCCAGGAGTTCATGGGCGCGACCGGCCAGTTCCGGTACCTGCGCGGTAGGGCCGATGGCCACCGTTGCGGTCGGTGGAACCTCCGCGGCCTCGGCTACCAGTTGCAGCACTTCGGGGCTCATCACTCCCGCGGCCACCGGGCCGGCGCCGGTGTAGTGTGCCGCTTCCAGGGGAATCAGCACGGTTCCGCCGTCGGCGTGCAGCAGCGGCAGTGAACGCGAACCCAGCGGTGGCCCCAGGGCCGCCTGTACCCGGCGGAGCTTGCGGCGGGCCGCCGACACCGCACCCGGGCCACCGGCCCGCTCCTCGGCGTTCGGCGGGATCGCCAGCGCCACCACCTGATAGGCCGGTGCGACCCGTAGACCCGACCTTCTCGCCAGCGCGCTCACCCCGTGCCCGGCGAGCAGGGCCGCCACCATCGTCTGCGCCGAGGTCTGGTGCTCGCGGGCCACCACCCGGTGTTCATCCAGGTACGCGGTGGCGGCCGCGGTGGTCACCACCTCGACGACCCGCACCAGCAGACGGGCGGCATCGGCCATGGGTGGCCCGCTCGCGGCGGCCTCCGCCATTCGCGCCGCGAGGAATTCGAAGCCGCTGCGCGCGCAGTCATGACAGGCCGTGAGCACAGATTCCAGCGGCACCCCTTCACGGGCCCACCGCGCGGCCGCGGCGGTGATCGTCGCTGCCGCGGCGGGCCGGGCGCCGAGGTCCTGCGCCGCCGCGGCCAGGCAATGCCGGACGGTGGTGACCATATCGGCCGCGTCGATTTCCGGTTCAGGGCGCCGGAAATGCGCTACGAGTTCGGCTTCCAGGTCTGCGCTTCCGGAGCCGACTGCCTTACTGCCCACCATAACTACTGGACAGTAACCACGGTTTGGGGCGTGCGGACCCCGTCTGCCATGAGTCCGGAGAGTTCATCAGTGGAGTGACCGCGAATTGGGTCCGGTCACAAACGGGTAACGACATGGAGAACGGGGCGGTGCGTGACAACGTCTACGCCGCGCCGGACGCCGGCTTTCAGTGACCGCGGCCGAGTTCCCGGCGCACCGGCTGGTCCAGGATCCGCGGCTGCCGCCGCCGCAGGGCCGCCAGCAGACCGGGCGTGTGCTCGGGGGGTGCGGCATGTACCGACAATTGGTTGGCCACCGACCGGTAAGCGTCCAGATCGGCCTGCTTGTCCAGGTACAACGCACCGGTGAGTTGCTGCAGGTACACGATATCGGGCAGATCGGCCTCCGCGAACCGCAGATAGGTGAATGCGCCGTCGGTCATGGCCGGGCCGCCGACATGATCGGCCAGTACCTGCACGGTGACATGCGGCTGTTTGGCGGCGGCCAGCAAGCGGTCGATCTGGGCCGACCAGGTCCGGGATCCGCCGATCCGGCGGATCAGTGCCGCCTCCTCGACGATCAGCCACAGGTGCGGTGGATGGGGCCGCGTCAGAATATGCTGCCGGCGCATCCGCAATGCCACCCGCCGTTCGATGGCATCGGCCGTCTCCCCCGGATGCGCGAGCGTGAGCAACGCCCGCGCGTACTCCGGGGTCTGCAACAGTTCGGGCACCGCACGCGGTTCGTAACACCGGATCACCTGCGCCGCCTGCTCCAGACCCAGATACATATCGAACCATTTCGGGAGCCAGTCGTTGTCGCGGTGCCACCAGCCGGAGGTATTGGCCTGCCGGGCCAGCTCCTGGAACGCCGCCAGCTCCTCGGCATCGGTCACCCCGTAGAGCTGGAGCAGATCCACCAGATCACGCTCCCGAATACTGGTCCGGCCCAGCTCCAGCCGGCTTATCTTCGAATCCGACCCGCGGATGTGATCACCGGCCTGCTCCCGGGACAGCCCGCTGGCCTCACGCAACCGCCGCAAACGCCCCCCGAGCACCATGCGCAGCACAGTGGGTCCGCCGTCTGCCGCGGCCCGCGCCGTGACCCTCGATCCCGTCGAGGCAGCCGTCTCCAACGCCGATCGCATCCCAGAAGCACCCATTATTCGAGTTTCGCATGGGAGCGGCACCGGAGACCAAACGAAACTCCCGTGGCGTGAACGACATTCGCGTGTCGAAGCAGTTCAGCGGTACTGCTGCGGCGGGCGGCGCTGCGATACCGCTCATAACGGGCGACAGCCGGACCACGGCCGCAACCCGGCTGTCGTCTCGTTCCCGTCCGGGTCGCGGCGCTTCGTGACCCCGCCCGAGGGGAACCGGCACATGCTGTGAATCGCCCAGACCAGATTCCGGAACATGTTCTCACCCATGGTCAGGACTTAGCGTTACACACAACGGCGTCGATGGGTGACGCCGCCCGGAAGGAGGCGTGAACGTGGACGCTACAGCACCGACCACGGCCGAACGCGACAACCACAGTCGCGACAACCTCACACGCCGGGTGACGGTCTACTTCGACGGCCCGGCGCCCGACAATGCCCTCGTCCTGGAGTACGCGGCAACCAATACCGAGGCATGGGAGTTCACCTCCGCTGCCGTTCATGCCGGACTCACGGTCACCGTGGACAGCAAGATCAGGCCGGGACTGCGCCGGCTCCCGTGCCACAGCCTGTGGCGCTGACCCCTTCCGGTCACACTCCTCCTCCGCCCCGGAATCCCGCGGCGCATCCCCACAACGACGGCCCCGGCCTCTAAGCTCGGAAGCACCGGCGCGACGAACCGCCGGAGCCGACCGCAGGAGCGTCCATGCCGACCGACCCCACCACCCGTGTGGCGGGTTCGTTCGCTGTTCTGTGTACTGCATTGCTCACCGGCTGCGGTTCCGACCCACCCCAACCGCACAACATCGCGGCGGCCGAAACGACGACAGTGGCCTCGACGACCGTGCGTCCGACCGGTTCACCGGCGTCGACAGTCGCCCGCAGTTCCACCCCGGTCGTCGATCCCTACGCCGGGATGCCGTTGATCGACCGGCTGGAATGGACCTCGAACATCGACGGTCCCCGGCTCATGGTGTACCCCACCCGAGCGGGTCGGGACACCACCTTCCCCGGCGCCGTGCTGCGCGCCTGGCAGGAAATCGGCACGCTCGACCCGGCCGCGGACACACCCGGTATGTGGGATCAGTTCCGCTGCCATTGGGAGTGGGCCCGGCTCATCGCACCCGACAAGCCCACCTGGAATCTGGAACCCTGGCGGCCGCCGGTGGGCTACGACCCGACCGTCGGCGCCGCCTGCAACCCCGGCGGTCCGGAACGCTGAGATACGAGAGGAGTCCGGTATGCGCATCGTCATCGCCGGCGGACACGGCAAGATCGCCTTACTGCTCGCCGAACGGCTCACCGGCCGCGGCCACAGCGCCATCGCGTTGATCCGCAACCCGGCGCACGCCTCCGAGGTCTACGCCACGGGCGCCGAACCGGTGGTCCTGGACCTCGAACAGGCGGTGGTGACCGATCTCGCCGCGACTCTCCAGGGAGCGGACGCGACCGTATTCGCCGCCGGTGCCGGGCCGGGCAGTGGCGCGGCCCGCAAATACACCGTGGACCGGGACGGGTCGGTTCTGCTCGCCGAAGCCGCAGAGCGAGTGGGTACCCGGCGGTTCGTGCAGATCTCGGCCATGGGAACCGGGCTTGCACCGGCGCCGGGCACCGATGACGTATGGGCCGCCTATATCGAGGCGAAAACGCAGGCCGAGGACGATCTGCGCAGTCGGGACCTGGATTGGACCATTCTGCGTCCGGGCCGACTCACCGACGAACCCGGCACGGGTTCGGTCACCCTCGCGCCGCCACGAATCGGTCGCGGCGATATTCCGCGTGCCGATGTCGCCGATGTGGTCGTCGCCCTGCTCGATGCCGGGCATACGGCCGGTCATACGCTGGAACTCGTCTCCGGTGACACCCCGGTCGAGGCAGCGGTCGCGGCCCTGGCGGACTGACAAGATCATCCGAAAGCCGTTCCGACACAATGAATCGATCGTGCAGATGTACTTGCATTTGAAAGCACCAGCGACCTAGACTCGTCCCACACCGCTATACAGGGGATAACATGGGGAGGCCGCGTGAGTGAGCCGACGACAACATTCGCCAGTGGTTTACTGCCACAGCTGCGGGACAGTCCAGCGGGTCCGAAACGATTCGGTAGTAGTACAGCCCGAATGGATCCTGCCCCGATATGCAAGCCGGCGAACGGTATTGATATGAGTACATTCGGCGTCCGCGCCGGCAGTTCCCGCGCTGGTTCGTCGCGCGAGACCGCCGTCGAGTTCGTAATCGACGCAATCGAATCCACCGGCGCAGCGACCCGTGACGATTTCGATATCGACCAGATCGTCACCACGGTTCACGCGCTCTCGGACGACTGGGATTTCCGGTCGCTGCAGCCGGATACTTTCTGGCGCGTAGCGTCCACGTTCATCCGGGCCTGACGGCCGGACGTAATCCACCGTCTCGGCGGCTCGGCGCCGGGGCGGTACAGGAATTCGCCCGATCCGGCTATAAGCCTGGAATTACAGGCCTTTCGTGTATTCGGCGATAATCGCCCGGGATTTCTCCGGCGTCGCGGCCTGCACACTCAATCGGTCCATCACCGAGAGGTACAGTGCCAGATCCTCGCGCCGGTCCAGATACAGCGCGCTCGTCAACTGCTCCAGATACACGATATCGGGCAGATCGGGCTCGGCGAATCGCAGAATGGTGAAGGAGCTCCCCGCCGCGGGGTGTTCGCCCGCGGAGAACGGGACGACCTGAATGGTCACATTCGGCAACCGGGTCAGATCGAGCAGATGCTCCATCTGCGCTCGGTGCACCTCGGGACCGCCGACGGGACGATGCAGTGCCGCCTCGTCGATCACCGCCCAGACGATCGGCGGATCGTTACGGTGCAGGATCTCCTGCCGGCGCTGCCGGAAAGCCACCCGCCGGTCGGTATCGGCGTCCTCGTAACCGAGGGTCACCACCGCGCGCGCGTAATCCGGTGTCTGCAGAAGTCCCGGTACCAAATGGGATTCGTAGGTACGAATCTTGCTCGCGGCCTGTTCCAGGCCCAGATATTGCCCGAACCAGGACGGCAGCAGATCGCCGTAGCGATGCCACCATCCCGGTTCGTTGGCTTTGCGCGCGAGATCGAGAAAACTCTCGCGCTCTTCGGGATCGGTGATGCCGTAGAGCGTCAGCAGGTCCCGGATATCGCGTTCTTTGAAACTCGACCGGCCCAGCTCGAGCCGGCTGATCTTGGCATGAGAGCCGCGGATCGCATCGCCCGCCGCCTCGCGGGTGATCTTCTTGCTCTCACGCAGTTTCCGTAGCTGGCCGCCCAGAGCGATGCGTAGGACCGTGGGGCCACGCTCCGCCTCGACGGGTTGTGTGCCGCCACGATTCCCGGGCTCTGCGATCATGGAGTCGTCTCCGCTTTCGGGTTAACCCACGGTGCGCCACAGTGCAATCCGCGGCGCACCACGCCGACGGCCCATGCTACCTCTCATACAGCCAGATCGTCGAACTCTCCGGCTTTCGCGCCCTGCAGGAACGCCTCGATCTCCGGGCGGGTATAGAAGAGCACACCGCCGTCGGGGAATCGCGAATTACGCACGGCCACCAGGTTGCCGGCCGCTTCGGCAAACTCGACACAGTTCCCGCTCGGATTGCTGAAGGTGCTCTTGCGCCAAGCTCCGACCACCCGATTGGTTACTTCCGACATAGGACCTACTCCTTGCTCATGGTTGCTGACACCACTCGTCGCATACCGCCGGTCCTTACAGATGCACTCGCAAGTGTTCTTGCATCTGCACCGACATCAGGACGATAGCACGAAGTTCGCCGACGCGCCCCAACGAGCCTCCGGTAGAACATCGCCGCCCGTCAGGGCCCGACCGGGCGGACCGGATCGGCCTCACCGTAAGCGAGCGCCGCTCGACTCCGGAGCGGCCGCGCGCCTGCCGGGGGCCCGCCGTCGAGCCTTGTACTGTCGCAAACCGACACCGGTTCCACCAGCCCCGCGAGCCGGCCGCGGCGCATCCTCCGGCACGCTTCCGGCCCCGTATCGCCGAGGAGGCCGCCATGTCCGACGAACACCAGCGCTCTGTCCGAACGGATATCCCGCACCCCGCCCGGATCTGGAACTACTGGATGGGTGGCAACGATTACTACGAGGCCGACCGAATCGCCGCAGAGGCGGGCAGCACCGTCTATCCCGGCATCGCGACTATGGCGAGGGAATCACGCCGGTTCCTGGTACGCGCCGTGCGATATCTGGCCGCCGAGAAGGGAATCCGCCAGTTCCTCGATATCGGCACCGGGCTGCCCACCATGGAGAACACGCATGAGGCCGCGCAGGGCGTGGCACCGGAATCGAGGATCGTGTACGTGGACAACGATCCCGTCGTACTGGCCCACGCGCGCACCCTGCTGACCAGCACCACCGACGAGGGAGTCACCACCTACATCGACGCCGACTATCACCACCCCGAAACAGTCGTGGCCGATGCACGCCACATCCTGGACCTCACCCGGCCGGTGGCGGTGATGTTCATGGGCGTCCTCGGCCATGTTCGCAGCACCGCGGAAATGCGCCGGATCGTGCACACCGTGGTCGAAACGACCACCACCGGTAGCTACCTCGCGCTCTGGGACGGCACCGATGACGATCCCGCCTATGTGCGGCTGTGTGCCGAGTACGCCGATATCGGCGGTGAACCCTATGTGCCACGGCCACCGGGCGAGATCCGCGCGCTGTTCGACGGACTCGAACCCGTCGACCCCGGGTTCACCTCGGTGACCCAGTGGTTTCCCGGAGAACCAGTCGCCGGCGACGCCCGGCCGATCCCGGCGTACGGGGGTGTCGCTCGCAAACCGTAACTCCCCGGAGTTGTGGGAAGCGCAGTGCCACTGGGTCACCGGGCACCGAGGGCGGGCCGCCTGGGCGAACTGTTTTTTCGAATGTTGTTTGCAGATGTACTTGCATTTGTAAGTGACGGCGACATAGACTCGCACCACCAAGAGGGGCGATACGCAGCATCTTCCGGTCGCTTCGCCGAACCGGAGCGTCGCCCCCGCACCATCGCACGTGAGGGGCAACCGAATGATCCAGCCATTCCGAAGTCCCCACCGGAACGCCGTCGGAAGCGTTCCCGGTACCCCCGCCCTGGGGCACAGTCCGGACCCCCTGCGCCACTACGCGCCCGAGGCCGGCGCCGACTGTAGCGCCGAACCACCGGTACTCACCTACCGGCAGGCCCGCGCCATCCTGCGCATCCACGATGTCCACGGCCCCCAGTGCCGGCAATGGCTCGCCGCGGCGGCCTATCTGTCCGCGGGACTGGACGACGAATAGCCCCGCGGAGCTGCTGTTTGTTTCCCCAGCCGATACGACGGCGTCCGGTCGATGCCGATTCGTGCTGGTATTCCTCCCTCGGTCGCGGGATTCTGAAATCCCGCGCTCATGTGGATGGTGACCATGCGTATCGCCGAGATCCTCAACACCAAGGGCAGTGCCGTCGCGACGGTCCGGCCCGAAACGGATATCCGATCGTTACTGGCACTGCTCGCCGACCAGAACATCGGCGCCGCGGTTGTCTCCCCGGACGGTAACCGTATCGCCGGGATCGTTTCCGAGCGCGATGTCGTCCGCGGCCTGCACCGGCACGGCACAGCGCTCCTGGATTTCCCGGTCGCCCGGATCATGACCACCGAGGTCCGCACCTGCAGCCCCGGCGACCGGGTCGACAGCCTCCGGGGAATCATGACCGATCACCGGGTACGCCACCTCCCCGTCGTCGACCAGGGCCGCCTCACCGGCATCGTCAGTATCGGTGACGTCGTCAAAAGCGCACTGTCCGAACTCACGACCGAGCGGGAGCAGCTCGTCGGATATCTGCAGGGCGGGTACTGAACCCGCTCAGCCCAGATCCGCGGACAACCAGCGCTCCGGCCGCATCCGGACGATGACGTGCTCCCCCAGCTCGGCCTCGGCATAGGCAAGGTAACCCTCTACCTGATCCGGCGGAAGATAGCGCGCCACCATTTCACGGTGCCGGGCATCCGGCATCGGTTCCACCGCGGTGACCGGTCCTTCCACGCTCACATAGCGGACCGTCGGCTGCACCCGCTGCACCATCAGACTGAACCGGCCCGCGGCGCGGATCCGGCGCATCTTCGCCGATTCCGGACCGGTGACCAGCCACAAGTCTTCCCCCGGCGTGTACTGATACCAGATCGGGACCGTCAGCGGACCGCGATCCGGCCCGGCGGATACCGACAGCGCACCGATATGCGGTTCGGCCAGGAACGACTGTCTTTCTTCGGGAGTCAGGGACATACGCGCACCCTAACGCGCACCCCCGACAAAACCGGGGAGGCGACGGCGGTAGCCTCACCGACCACCCAAAACGATTGCCTGCCAAAGGCACTGGGCGGGAATGCCGGTGATCGGTATCGTTGTTGCAGTCCGGCGGATCGGCGGAGGGAGCGAACACGATGCGATCTCCCCTGCCCGGCCGGGACCATATGGCACAGCCACTCCCCGCGCCCGCCGGAGAACTGTTGCCGCCGCAGGTACGAGACTCCTTTCCCGCGCTGGCCGAGGCCCGAGAGGTGTATCTCGACAGTGCGGCCACCACCCAGAAACCACGTGCGGTCATCGAGACCGTGCGGAAGTATCACTCGTCCGCGACGGCCAACGCCGCCCGCGGAACCTATCCGTGGGCGACCGCGCTCACGCAGCGGATCGCCGCGGTCCGGGCACATACCGCCCGATTCGTCGGCGCCACCCACTCCGACGAGATCGTCTTCACCGGCGGCGCGACCGCGGCCCTGAACGCCGTCGCGCTCTGCTGGGGGCTCACCGCCCTGCGTGACGGCGACGAGATCCTTTACAGTCCCCGCGATCACGCCGCCAACGTCCATCCCTGGTATCTCCTGCGCGACACCCTCGCCCGGTTCGGGCGGCGGATCGATCTCGTGCCGTACCGGGTGACCGCAACCGGAGCCGCCGACCTCACCGATATCGCCGAAAAGGTGAGCCCGCGCACCCGGCTGCTGACCGTCGCCCATCTGCACCACGTATTCGGCAGCACAACCGTCCTGAGCGATATCCGCGCGCTGCTGCCCGACCGGGTGCTGTTGTGCTACGACTGCAGCCAGAGCGGCGGTCACATACCGGTCGATGTGACCGCGCTGGCCGCCGATTTCGCGGTGTTCGCGGCGCACAAGATGTTCGCCGCGCCCGGTACCGGCGTCCTGTACTGCCACCGCCGGGTACACCCGGAACTACGCCCGTTCCTGCCCGGCGGCACCACGGACGTACAGCTGACGGCCGGCGGATTCGATTCCGGGCGGATGCCCGGGCTGCTCGAGGGCGGCACCCCGAACATTCCGGGCATTCTCGCCCTCGGCACCGCTCTCGAGGTCCTGGAGTCGTACGGGATGACCGCGATCTCAGCCCACAACACCGCGTTGACGCGCCGTTTGCTGACCGGGCTTCGGGAAGTCCGCGGAGTGGACTTCCTGCCCGGCCCGGCGTACGGCGGTCCCGGCACCGGCCACGGCATCGTCTCGTTCACCCTCGACGGTATCTCCGCGGCCGATCTGGGTTTCGTGCTCGCCGAATACGGCTTCCTGGTCCGCACCGGCTCGCACTGCGTTCCGGGTGGCGCCGCCGGTGACGCGGTACGGGTCAGTACCCAGATCTACACCGGCAGCGACGATATCGACCGTTTCACCGACCGTGTCCGCGCCTTGGCCCAGGAGATTGCATGACCATCGACACCGGCACATCCACCGGGCGGATCCAGACGGCCCGCTACCACCGGCGTACCGCCGCACAGATCCTGGCCGAGCTCGCCCGGCCCGGGCTCTTCGGCCCCACCGAGCCGCGTCCCGCGCGACGTTTCGAGTACACCACGACCGAGCTGCAGCCCGAACCGGGCAGCCACCTCACCTTCTCGCAGCGGCTATACCTGGAACGGTTCATGCAGCCCTGCCCGGCCGGCGAGGTCACCTCCGCGACCCACCGGATGACCTGGACCGACAGCGCCGGAATCCCCAATACCGGGTTCTATCGCGACGACGGATTCGGGCCGAGGGTACCCATTGCCACCCGGGAGGCGGTGCTCGTGCTCTGGGAACAGATCGATGCCGAGGGTGCGCTGGCCGAACGTATCGCCACGCTCGGGCCCGAGGCGCGGGACATACTGGCGGCGACCACCACAGACCACGAGCCGATCGATATCTTCCGGGTCGGTGTCGAATCCGCCGGGCGCGCGCTGGCCCAGCATGCCCTGCTCGCGAACCGGACGCCGTATTCGTCCCCGGCCGAATTCGCGCGCGGACTCCTCGATTCCGGGATCTTCACCGCGGTCGCGACCCGCTGGTTCTGGGAACTCCAGGCCTCGACGTACCGGCGCGGCATGATCCCGGTGGATCTGCGGGTCACCGGCGGCGGCACGATCCGTTACCCGGAGCAAACGGTCGCGACCCTGCGCGCGATGAAGGACGCCACCATCGCCGACGCCCACAAGGTGATGCACCGGGCCACCACAGACGAGGGGTTGACCGTGGACGAGGCCATCGCCCGCTACCACGACGATCTCGACCTCATCTCCCGCCAGTACGCATTGCTGCCTGCGGACGAACATCCGGTATGCCTGGCGGCGGCCACTCACCGTGCCGGCGGCGAGAACTACAGTCTGCTTCCGCTCGTCGCCCGGCAATTGGTGGACATGTTCAGCGACCTCGTGCTCCGGTGCGAACCGGTGGCAGCGCGGGCGGCCGCCGAGGCCCCCGAGCATCTCCCCGTGACCGCCGAGGACCGGATCTTCTACGTACCCGATATGACCTGTAAACACTGTGTCCGCACCATCGGCGGCGTCCTGGAATCCATGGAGATCCGGGTTGTCGATATCGACCTCGACAGTAAACGGGTGGTTGCCGAATTCCGCAGTCCGCGCAACCGGGCACGAGCGTTCGAGGCGCTGCGCGACGGCGGATACAACCCGGTGGACCGCCGGACCGACACCACACCGGCGGTGCCCGGGCGATGACAGTGCCACAGACCACGCGGCAGCCTTGTGCCCGGACCACGGCGGAGGGTGTCCCACCGCCCGCGTTACCGGCACGGTGGGATCCGCTGGTGCGGGATTTCCTGGCAGACCGGTCGGCGCTCGACCGTGCGGCCCATCGGTTCGGAACTCCACTGCACCTGATCTTCCCGCAGGTCTTCGCCCGCAACCTCACCCGCTTGACCGCGGTACTCGACGCGGAGCGGATCGGGTATCGGATCTGCTACGCGCACAAGGTGAATCGTTCGGCCGCGCTGGTCCGGACCGCGGCGGCGCTGGGCGCGTCCGTGGATGTGGCTTCGGCCGGGGAGCTGGAATCGGCTCGCCGGGCGGGTTTCACCCCGGACCGGATAGAGGTCACCGGACCGAAAGGCGAGACGTTCCTGCGGGCTCTGGCGGGGAGCGGGGCCACGGTCAATATCGACAACCAGTGGGAGCTGGAAACGCTGGCCGGCCTCGCCCGGCCGGAGGCGCCCGTCCCGGTGCTGCTGCGGGTCAGCGGATTCCCGGATTCCCGGCCGAGCCGGTTCGGTATTC
>NZ_JARWOV010000200.1 GCF_029868855.1 Nocardia carnea
CGGTATCGCTCACCCGGGCCGAACTGGCGGATGACGCGGAGGCCGACCCCGCCGTGGGGTTCACCGCCCGCCGCACCCCCGCGCCGCTGTTGCCCCCGCTGCACTGCGCGGGGTGAGCCACCGCTGTGGCCCCACGCGACCCGAGTGGTGAACAAGGGACCTGCGTGTCTCGCGCCCCCTCGGCCACGGTTCGGGACCGAGGGGGCGCCCACCGGTTACTTCGCCAGGAGGGCGTCCAGCGCCCGGTAACTCGCGTTGAGACCCTCGGCCATCCCGGACTGCAGCATGCCATCCCGCTCCTCCGGGGTGTGGAACTGGCTGACGGTGACCACTCGCGTACGCCCGTCGCCGAGATCCTCGAACGTCGCCGCGTCGATGGTGATGTGCGCGGGCATACCGTCCCACTCGAAGGACTGCACGATCCGTTCCTGGGGCACGATCTCCCGGAACCGGCCCTCGAACCCGTGGGACTCGCCGTCTGCGCGCTCGACGAAACGCCAGTGCCCACCCGCCCGGAACTCCCAGCGCTCGATATCGAGCTGGTTGCCGCGTCCCCACCATTGGGCCAGCTGTTCGATCCGGCTGTAAGCGGCCCAGACCCGCTCGCGCGAGGCGTTGAAAACCCGTTCGACCCGGATCTCGCGGTCCGCGGGAGTGGTGACGACGGCTTCTTCGGTGACAGTGCTCATTGTTCGTGCTCCGTTCGTTGCAGGAATTCGCCGAGACGGTCCATCCGTGCTTCCAGCATCTGCCGGTAGCCCTGCATCCAGGCCACCTCCCGTTCGAACACATCGGAACCGATCCGGCAGTACCGGACCCGCCCCTTTTTCTCGGTGACCACCATCCCCGCACCCTCGAGCAACTGGATGTGTTTCTTGATGCCGGTGAGGGTCATCGAGAATTCGTCCGCCAGTTCACTGACGGTGGCGGGGCCGCGGCCGAGCCGCTCGAGGATGCCCCGCCTGGTGGGGTCCGCGAGCGCTCCGAAGGAGGCGTCCAAGAACTCATACTGAACCATCTAGTTCAGTATTGGCGACCGACGCCGCAGTGTCAACAAGCCACCGCGGAAAATTTCCGCAGCCCACACGCCCGAACTCCTACCGCGCTCACGGTCACGCCGCCTCGGAACCGTCACCAGCGATAGTCGAGGAACTTTCCGTCGAAGGTGATGACGACACGGTCTCCGTCGGGGTCCGCCCGCCGGGCGAAGTCGACCTTGAAGTTGATAGCGCTCATGATCCCGTCCCCGAACTCCTCGTGGATGAGCTCCTTGAGCGCGGGACCGTACACGGAGATCGCTTCCACGAATCGGTAGATGGTGGGGTCGCTCATCAGGGCCGGATCCGCGCCGCGGGCCGGTTGCCGGCTCAGGCTCTCCGCCACCGCGTCGTCCAACCCCAGCAGATCACACGCCTGGCGCGCCTGCTCCGCCGTCATCGGATGCTGCCCGAGCAGCGCGGACGTTGTCCAGACCAGCGGCGCTCCGAGCGCATCGGCGATGGCCGCCCAGGTGAGCCCGCGCCGGATACGCGCCGCGACAACGAGATCCGCTGCGGCACTTTTGCTCATGATCGGTTCCATCGAAACCTCCTGATATCGCGAACACCGGAAATATCGAAAGCCTGCCACCGCCGGGCATATCCGACCGCATCGGTATCGCACTGTTCACCTCACCGATACATTCGAGGAAGAAATCCCCGAAACCCCGATAAACGAACGAAACGGTGCCGGACCACCCCGGTGAGGACCCGGTTACACGCGTGCGCTGGATTCGATACGACCCGGAAATCCGGGCATCGCACACTTCGCCCACGAGCACTACGAGCGAAGGACGTGTCATGTCGTACCTCAAACCGGCGGAATTCGTCGGCGCAATGATCGACGCCGGGGAAGCGAAAGCATTCATGTCCACCCGGGATACGGTGATCCGTGCCTTCATGGCGGGTGCGATTCTGGCCCTTGCCGCCGCGTTCGCGGTCACCATCACGGTGCAGACGGGCAACGCGCTGCTCGGCGCGGTCCTGTTCCCGGTCGGCTTCTGCCTGCTGTACCTACTGGGTTTCGATCTGCTGACCGGTGTATTCACACTCGTCCCGCTGGCCTGGCTGGACAAGCGGCCAGGGGTGAACTGGCGTGCGGTACTGCGCAACTGGTCCCTCGTCTTCGTCGGTAATTTCGCCGGAGCGTTCACCGTTGCCGTGATGATGGCGATCATCGTGACCATGGGTTTCTCGATGGACCCGAACGAGGTCGGTCAGCGACTCGGGGAAATCGGCGAATCCCGCACCGTCGGCTACGCCGACCACGGCGCGTCCGGCATGCTCACCCTTTTCATCCGCGGCGTGCTGTGCAACTGGATGGTTTCCACCGGCGTCGTCGCGGCAATGATGTCGACCTCGGTGTCCGGCAAAGTAATCGCCATGTGGATGCCGATCATGCTGTTCTTCTACATGGGGTTCGAGCATTCGATCGTCAATATGTTCCTGTTCCCCTCCGGCCTCCTGCTGGGTGGCGATTTCTCCGTCGGCGACTACCTGATCTGGAACGAAATCCCCACCGTTATCGGGAATCTGGTGGGCGGCCTGGCGTTCGTCGGACTCACGCTCTACGCCACCCACGCTCGCACCGCCGATCCCCGGCCACGCCCGGCGAGCGAACCGGCCGCGGAAACCGATGCGGCGCCGGTCGAGAGCAGTACCCGGGCCTGATACATACCTGCGCCGGCACCCGACTGCGACGTCACCGCAATGGCGGAGGCCACTTTTTGCCGCCGTCACAAATTCTCGCCGACTGCTGTCGGAAATCATCGAAATCCGGCAGGACTGGCACTCGGTGATCAAGGCGAGGCATCGAGCGGCCGTATGGAAGGTCGCCGATCCGGCGCTCCGAATCCCGGTTTTTCGACGCGTCGACCGTTACCCGCGAACTGGGCGCCACACCATCGAACGCCGTACGGGCTATCGCGCCCCTGGCCGAGGCCGGGAGCCTCATCGAATTCACCGGCAAGCGCCGCAATCGAATGTGGCAGGCACGCGAGATCCTGAGCGCGCTCGACGCATTCGCCGCACGAGCCGGGCGGCGAGCCCTGGGCTGAAGGTTCGGAACACCTCGACGTGTATCGCCGCCTCCGGTTCCGCCCGGTTCGGCACGAACGCAATCGGGGCCCCCCCCCAAAAGTTGGGGGGGGCGGGGGGTGGTTAGATCACCCACAAATAACGGGAGTGGTGAATGAAAATATCACCGAACAGTACTCGCACAATGAATACCTTGCTTTAGGTTACAATGCCGAAAGTTT
>NZ_JARWOV010000201.1 GCF_029868855.1 Nocardia carnea
GGCTGTCCGCCGCTCCATCCCTGTTGCCGGGGCTGGTCGGCGCCCCATCCTTGGCCGCCGGGCTGGTCGGCGCCCCATCCTTGTTGTCCGGCCTGGCCGGTGCCCCAGCCGGATTGCTCGGAAGGTGGGGTCTCCCAACCGGATCGGTCTCCTGGCTGCTCGGTACGACCGCCGTATGCGCCGGGCGGCGGATACGGGGCGCCGCCCGGCTGCGAGTACCCGGGCTGCTGCCCAGGTGACTGCGGCTGCCAGGCCTGGCCCGGTTCTTGTTCCTCGGGCTGTGCGGACCACGCCTGCGGTGGAACTTCGCCCATCGGCTGGTGACCCGGTTGCTGTTCGGACGAACTCGGCTGCCACCCGTGGGCGTAGGCCGCGGTCCCTTTGTCCATTCGCGGTGCCTCGGCACCGGATTCCTCTGGCTGCCCGGGCTGTTTGGGCAACATCTGGGTGGGGTGATCGTCGGCCGGGCTGCTCACACCGGACTCGGGGCTCTCCGGTCCGGCTGCGGCGCCGGTGCGGTGCGAACCGGTGCCGGACGACTCGCGGTGCAGGATCTTCGGGAGATATTCGGTGGGCGGGTCATCGGAAGATATCGGCGTCTCCCCGGACACGGGCCGATCCGACCCGACCGGTTCTGCACCTGATAGAGGCTGGTCACCGGACTGCGACGGGGGATGCGGGGCTCCGGCCGCGGCGCCGGGTTCGTCCGGCGGTTGCGCGGCATGCCGGGGGGTCTGTGTTCGGTCCGGCGGTTGCGGTGCGGAGGGCGTGACGAACGGTTCGTCCGGTGCTTCGGGCGTCCGGTTGCCGGCCGGTCGCTCGCCGGGACCGGGGCCGTCCGGCTCGGGGTCGCTGTCCAACGGCGGCTCGCCGTGATGTTGTTCCGGCCCGCCGTGCGACTGCGGTGGCCGGTTCTGCTGCGGCGGCTCGCCGGAGTCTCGCGGCGGTTCGCCGGGGTTGCGCGGGTCCTGCGGTGTGCTCATCACGTCTCCTCGGTCGTATCGTCGAGGGCTCGTAGTCGGTACCGCGGTGGGGGAGCGTCAGCTTTCGGGTTCGTCCTCGATATGGATGGCGGCGGCCTCGGCGGGGCGGTTGTCCTCGCCGGACCCGTCGCCGCGGCCCGATTCCTCGGCCGGCTCCTCGGTTGTGCCCAGCCGGTCGTCGCCGCCTTCCCGGTTGCGGATTCGCAGGTCGTCCGGCGGGTCCTCGATATTGCGTTCATAGGCGCGGACCTCGTCCAATTGGTCGTCGTCGCCCATATCGGGCTCTCGTGGTTCGCGATCCATACCACCCAGTATGCGCCGCTCCGGGCCCACGTCGAGAGACCGCGACCAGCGCTGGCGAGCCCTTCCCGAGACGCGATGGCGAGCAACGGACTGCATACGGCACCACGGGCGGCGCACCGGAAGCACACAACGGCCCCGGACCGATCGGTCCGGGGCCGTGCGACAGATATCCGGGATTACCCGCCGTGGATCAGGCGTTGCCGTTGAACAGCCCGGTCACCGAGCCGTTCTCGAACACCTCGCGGATCGTGCGGGCCAGCAGCGGCGCGATGGACAGGACCGTGAGCTGCGGGAACTTCTTGTCCTCGGTGATCGGCAGGGTATTGGTCACCACGACTTCCCGGGCACCGCAAGAGGCCAGCCGTTCGGCGGCGGGGGCACTCAGCACACCGTGCGTCGCGGCGATGACCACATCACCGGCACCCGCTTCACGCAGGACATTCACCGCGCCGGCGATGGTGCCACCGGTGTCGATCATATCGTCGATCAGAATGCAGGTGCGGCCCTCGACCTCACCGACCACGCGATTGGACTTCACCTGGTTCGGAACCAGCGGGTCACGGGTTTTGTGGATGAACGCCAGCGGCGACCCGCCCAGCGAATCCGCCCATTTCTCCGCCACCCGGACACGGCCGGAATCGGGGGAGACGACGGTGATGTTGTCCAGGCTGTAGTTGTTGCGGATGTACTCCGCGAGCTGCAGCTGGGCGTGCATATGGTCCACCGGGCCGTCGAAGAAGCCCTGGATCTGATCGGTGTGCAGGTCGACCGTCACGATGCGGTCGGCGCCGGCGGTTTTGAGCAGATCGGCCACGAGCCGGGCGGAGATCGGTTCGCGGCCGCGGTGCTTCTTGTCCTGGCGGGCGTAGGGGTAGAACGGCAGGATCGCGGTGATCCGCTTGGCCGAACCGCGCTTGAGCGCGTCGATCATGATGAGCTGTTCCATCAGCCACTGGTTCAGCGGTGCCGGGAAGCTCTGCAATACGAAGGCGTCGGAACCGCGAACCGACTCCTCGAAACGGACGAAGATCTCCCCGTTCGCGAAATCACGCGCGGTCTGCGGGGTGACCTCTACGTCCAATTCCTTGGCCACCTGCTCGGCCAGTTCTGGGTGCGACCGTCCGGCGAAGAGCATCAGGTTCTTCTGGTTGTCGATCCATGACGCGGTCACTACTGGTTGCCATCCTTAAGCTCTGTTGCCCGATCCGGTAAATCATCGGCCGCGAGTGCCTTCGCCGCCGCATTCGCTGCAGCGGTACCTGGACGTTTCCGCTGCACCCAGTTTTCGATATTGCGCTGCGTACCCCCGGACACGGCGAGCGCGCCCGGCGGGACGTCTTCCCGCAGCACAGTACCCGCTCCGGTATATGCACCGTCACCCACGGTCACCGGTGCGACGAACATCGTATCGCTGCCGGTGCGGACATGGGATCCGACGACCGTGCGGTGCTTGCCCACCCCGTCGTAGTTCACGAAAACGCTGGATGCTCCGATGTTGCTGTGCTCACCGATGGTGGCGTCGCCGATATAGGTGAGATGCGGAACCTTGGTATGCCTGCCGATATCGACATTCTTGGTCTCGACGAATGCGCCGATTTTGCCCGATTCGCCCAATATGGTGCCCGGCCGCAGATAACTGAACGGCCCGACTGTCGCATTTGCGTCGACTTTCGCGCCTTCGCCGTGCGTGCGGATGACCCGGGCGCCGTCACCGATCTCCGAATTGGTGAGCGTGGTGTCCGGGCCGATCTCCGCGTCCTCACCGATCACCGTCGTGCCCAGCAATTGGACTCCGGGGCGCACGACGGTATCGCGGCCGATCCGGACATCGGTGTCGATCCAGGTGGACGCCGGGTCGACGATCGTCACCCCGGCACGCATATGGCGCTCCACGATGTAGCGGTTGAGTGTGCGGGCCGCGGCAGCCAGTTGTACCCGGTCGTTGACGCCGGTGACCTTGGCCGAATCCACCAACCGGGCGCCCTGCACGGGGTAGCCCGCCTCACGGGCGAGTTTCAGGACATCTGTCAGATACAGCTCGTGCTGGGCGTTGGCGGTGGACAGCCGGCCGAGCATGGTGCGCAGGACGGCGACATCGAAGGCGTACACACCGGAGTTCACCTCGGTGATGGCGGCCTGCTCGGGCGTCGCGTCGGCGTGCTCGACGATCTCGGCGACCTCGCCGTCGGCATCGCGGACGATACGCCCGTAACCGTTGGGGTCGTCCGGGACGAAGGTGAGGACCGTGACGGCCGGCCGGTCCGGATAACTGCGATGCTCGTCGAGCAGCGCGGACAGGGTGTGGCCGTCCAGCAGCGGGACATCACCGGAGGTGACGATCACATCGCCGGTGAAATCGGCGGGCAGGCCGGTGAGGCCCACCTGTACCGCATGCCCTGTACCCAGTTGCTGCTCCTGCACCACCGGCACGATTTCGCGGGCCAGTTCGTGGGCCACCGCCGCCGCGGCCGCGCCGACCTGCTCGCGATCGTGCCCGATCACCGTCACCAGATGCCGGGGCTCGATGGAGTGGGCGGCGTACAGGGCATGCGCCAGCATGCTGCGCCCGGCCAGCGGGTGCAGCACCTTGGGCGTCTTCGACCGCATTCTCGTGCCGGCACCTGCGGCGAGCACGATGACGGCGGTCTGCTGTGGCATGAATCTCCCTCGGGCCGACGATGGGTCATCGTGCACGCGAGCTGCTCCGCCGCCAGGACTCGAACCTGAACTATCTGAACCAAAATCAGAGGTGCTGCCATTACACTACGGCGGACTGTCACATCGGTGGGTTGTCGGTAACCCTCCGCTGTGCCCCGGCACGGCAACGATACTCGCATGCCACCCCGGTTTTCGTCGAACCGTGAGGGCCGGTGTCCCGCCGGGCGGGTCCCACAGCCGCGTTCCCGCCGTGCCGGGCGGGCGCACAGCATGCCCGCGTGACCCCGGTCTCGGCAGGTCTGAGACAGTTGTTCTCGATGGTTTTGGTCGCCGGTCCGGATCGGGCCGGGTCGGTGGCCCCGGTAACCAGGGAGGCGGGAACGTGTCGTCGGGAGAGCCGCGAACGGTCGGGGAGTCACCGGCCGGTGGGGGTGCGAAGGAGATCGCCGAGCAGGTTCCACCGGCTCGGCAGCGGATGACCGGTACGCAGCGGCGCCAGCAGTTGATCGAGATCGGGCGGGCGCTGTTCGCCGAACGGGGATACGACGCCACCTCCATCGAGGAGATAGCCCTGCGTGCCCAGGTCTCCAAGCCCGTCGTCTACGAGCATTTCGGCGGAAAAGAGGGCCTGTACGCGGTGGTGGTCGACCGCGAGATGTCGATGTTGCTCGATATGATCACGTCCTCACTCACCAACAACAGATCCCGGGTGCGCCTCGAACAGGTGGCGCTCGCGCTGCTCACCTATATAGAGCAGCGCACCGACGGCTTCCGGATCCTGGTGCGCGACCAGCCGGTCTCCTCGACCGACGGCCGGTATTCGAGCCTGCTCAACGAAGCGGTCAACCAGGTCGCGCACCTGCTGGCCGGTGATTTCGATCGGCGTGGGTTCGACACCAGCCTCGCGGGTCTGTACGCCCAGGCACTGGTCGGGATGGTGGCCACCACCGCCACCTGGTGGCTGGACGTGCGCAGTCCGTCCAAAGAAGTGGTGGCCGCGCACCTGGTCAACCTGTGCTGGAACGGGCTCAGCCACCTCGAGGCCGACCCGCAACTGAGCTCGGAACGGCCCGCCGTCCCGGGGTCGCGCCCGGCGAACTCGCCCGGCGGGCAGGGCAGTTCGGAGAACCGTGCGTGAACTGCCCGCGAATTCCGGCGGGCCGTCGAATCGAGAACCGTACCCGGCACGGATGGTACGGTTCACCCATCCTTTGGGTGCTGTTCGGGCGGTAAGTCGGTCTACTTCGACAATGTCGGTCTACTTCAGGATGGCTGGTTATTGGGATGACAGGCGGAGCTGATGGCTAGGCAAGCGCGCGCGGAGATAACCCGCGATTCGGTCTTGGCCGGCGCTGCCGATGTCTTTCTGCGCTTGGGCTACGCCAATGCGAGCCTCAGCGAGATCATCGCGCAGTCCAATGTGACCAAGGGCGCCTTGTACTTTCATTTCGGGTCCAAGGAAGAATTGGCCCGCGCCGTGGTGGACCAGGGTCAGGAGCGGCTGACCGCCTCCTGCAAGGGTTTCTTCGATTCCCGGGTACCGGCTCTGGAAGCGGCGATCGGTATCACCTACGTGGTGGCGGATCTGTCGATGAACGATCCGATGGTCGGCGCGATGCTCAAACTGACCCATCAGATCGGCGACTACCGCGGCGCCAACGGCGACAACATCGCCAAGATGTGGGGTGAGACGTACCGGATGCTCGCCGAGAAGGCGATCGCGCAGGGCGATCTGCTCCCGGATCTCGACCCGGAAACCATCGGCCTGCTGCTGTACGGGCTCACCACCGGTATGCATATCGTCGCGGTCGGCACCGAATCGATGGACCAGATGGCCTCGCGCATGGAACGGGCCTGGTATTTCCTGATCCCGTCGATCGTGCCGGAAGACAAGGTCTCGTACTTCCGCGAGTTCGCCGCCCGGCGCCTCCGTCGCTACGTGCCGTAGCCCTCGGTACAGCGGCACCGGTCTCCCGCCGCCGAAGGCGATACCGGTGACACAGCGGAGGACGAAGACCAGGGTTGACAGGCCCGGACCCTGCGACGCCGGAGACGGCGCCCCGATGCAGCACCTATAGACTCGGCTGGCCCGGTGGAATCGTCCTCGTTCGCGGTCAGGAGAGAAGAATGTCTGCCCCTCGTCCACCACTGGCGGGACTGGCTTCGGCAGCCGGTGCCGATACCGCGTTGCGGACCGTTTCCGGGATGCTCGGCCGGTCGCCGGTCGAATTGGTGGCACCGAGCGCGGCGCGGTCGTTCGTCGCGGCCACCGTCGCCGCCGAGCGGCCGGTGGTCGTGGTCACCGCGACCGGTCGCGAGGCCGATGATCTGACCCTCGAGCTCACCGAGATGCTGGGGCCCGCGGTCGCGCAGTTCCCCTCCTGGGAGACCCTGCCGCACGAGCGGCTGTCGCCGGGTGCCGATACCGTCGGGCGCCGCCTGGAGGTGCTGCGCCGGCTGGCCCATCCCGACGATCCGGTGTACCCGGAGCCGTTACGCGTCGTGGTGACCACGGTGCGTTCGCTGATGCAGCCGATGGCGGCCGGACTGGGCGATATCGAGCCGATCGTGCTGCGGATCGGCGCCGAGGCCGATTTCGACGAATTGGTCGCGCGGCTGGTGGAATTCGCCTACACCCGGGTGGATATGGTCGGGAAGCGCGGGGAGTTCGCGGTGCGCGGCGGCATCCTCGATCTCTTCCCGCCCACCGCGGACCATCCGGTGCGTGTGGAGTTCTGGGGCGACGAGATCACGGAGCTGCGCGCGTTCTCGGTGGCCGACCAGCGGTCGCTGGGGGAGGATTCGCTGTCCGCCGTCGTGGCGTCCCCGTGCCGGGAACTGCTGCTCACGGCCGACGTGCGGGAGCGGGCGGCCGCGGTGGCGGCGGCGAATACCGCGGATGCCGCGCTCGTGGAGATGCTGGACAAACTGGCCGAGGGCATCCCCGTCGAGGGGATGGAGGCGCTGCTGCCGGTACTGCAACCGGGTGAGCTGAGACTGCTCACCGAACAGTTGCCCGGCGGCACCCATCTGCTGGTCTGCGATCCGGAGAAGGTCCGAACCCGCGCCGCCGATCTGATGCGCACCGGTGAGGAGTTCCTGGAGGCGTCGTGGACGGCGGCCTCGTTCGGGGCAGATGCCCCGATGGGTGCGCACGGCCTGGATCTGGCGGCGTCGGCGTATCGCCCGCTGACCCAGATCCGCGACAGCGCCGACAGCCGCGAACTGCCCTGGTGGACGTTGAGCCCGCTGGCTACCGGTGATTCCGCCGAGATCGAGCTGCCGGTGCAGAGCGGGCCCACCGCCCGCGGTTCCGACGAATTGGTGGCGACGATCTTCGCCTCGCTGCGCGCCCACGTCACGACCGGTGGGCGGGCGGTGGTGGTGCTGGCCGGTCACGGTACGGCTCAGCGCACACTGGAACGTCTCGGTGAGGCGGAGGTGCCCGCCGCGCAGCTGGCGGCCGGTGCGGAACCGGTGCCCGGTGTGGTGGGGGTGCTGTGCGGTTCGCTGCACGACGGGGTGATCTTCGGCGACGCCGGCCTGGTGGTGGTCGCGGAATCCGATCTCACCGGAAACCGGGTGACCGCGCCGGGCGACGGCAAACGCCTACCCGCCAAACGCCGCAACCAGGTGGATCCGCTGGCGTTGAACGCCGGTGACATGGTGGTGCACGACCAGCACGGTATCGGCCGGTTCGTGGAGATGATCGAACGTACGGTCGGTGGCGCACGGCGCGAGTACCTGGTGATCGAGTACGCGCCGAGTAAACGCGGCCAGCCGGGTGACCGGCTGTATGTGCCGATGGAATCGCTGGACCAGCTGTCCCGGTATGTCGGCGGGGAACTGCCCAGCCTGTCGAGGCTGGGCGGGGCGGACTGGGCGAATACCAAGCGCAAGGCCCGCAAGGCGGTCCGGGAGATCGCGGGCGAACTGGTGCAGCTGTATGCCGCCCGGCAGGCCGCGCCCGGCCATGCCTTCGGCCCGGACACACCGTGGCAGCGGGAGATGGAGGACGCGTTCGTATTCACCGAAACCGTCGATCAGCTCACCGCCATCTCCGATGTGAAAGCGGATATGGAGAAACCGGTGCCGATGGACCGGGTGGTCTGCGGCGATGTCGGCTACGGCAAGACCGAGATCGCGGTGCGGGCGGCGTTCAAGGCGGTGCAGGACGGTAAACAGGTGGTCGTCCTGGTGCCGACGACACTGCTCGCCCAGCAGCATCTGCAGACCTTCACCGAGCGGCTCGCCGGGTTCCCGGTCACCGTGAAGGGCCTGTCCCGGTTCACCGACCCCGCGGAATCCCGTGAAGTGCTCACCGGGATGGCCGAGGGGGAGGTGGATATCGTCGTCGGCACCCACCGGCTGCTGCAGACCGGGGTGCGCTGGAAGAACCTCGGCCTGGTGATCGTGGACGAGGAACAGCGCTTCGGTGTGGAACACAAAGAGCACATCAAGGCCCTGCGCACCCACGTGGACGTACTCACCATGTCGGCCACGCCGATCCCGCGCACCCTGGAGATGAGCCTCGCCGGGATCCGGGAGATGTCGACCATCCTGACCCCGCCCGAGGAACGCCATCCGGTGCTCACCTACGTCGGCGGTTACAACGACAAGCAGGTCACCGCCGCCATCCGGCGCGAACTGCTACGTGACGGCCAGGTGTTCTATGTGCACAACCGCGTGTCGTCCATCGAGAAGGCCGCCCGCCGGATCCGGGAGCTGGTGCCGGAGGCCCGCGTGGTGGTGGCACACGGGCAGATGAACGAGGACACACTCGAACGTACCGTCCAAGGATTCTGGCAGCGCGAATACGACGTACTGGTGTGTACCACGATCATCGAGACCGGCCTCGACATCTCCAACGCCAACACGCTGATCGTGGAACGCGCCGATACCCTCGGACTTTCGCAGCTACACCAGCTGCGCGGCCGGGTGGGTCGCAGCCGGGAACGCGGATACGCCTACTTCCTGTACCCGGCGGAGAAACCGCTCACCGAAACCGCCTACGACCGTCTCGCCACCATCGCGCAGAACTCCGACCTCGGCGCCGGTATGGCGGTCGCCATGAAGGATTTGGAGATCCGCGGCGCCGGTAACGTGCTCGGTGCCGAGCAGTCCGGGCATGTGGCCGGTGTCGGATTCGATCTGTACGTGCGGCTGGTGGGGGAGGCCGTGGAGGCCTACCGGGCGGCCGCCGACGGTAAACCGATCACCACCGAGGAAACCAAAGAGGTCCGTATCGACCTGCCGGTGGACGCGCATATCCCGCCCGACTACATCGCCAGCGATCGCCTGCGCCTGGAGGCGTACCGGAAACTGGCCGCCGCCCACGATGATCCGGCATTGGCCGCGGTGGTGGAGGAACTCCTCGACCGCTACGGCCCGCTGCCGGTGGAGGTGGGGCGGCTGGTTTCGGTGGCCAAACTGCGGTTGCTCGCCCGCGAGTACGGGGTCACCGAAATCGCCGTCACCGGTACCACGGTCAAAATCTCCCCGATGTCGTTGCCCGATTCGAAGCAGATGCGGCTCAAGCGGATCTACCCCAGCGCCACCTATCGCGCCGCCAGCGGGGTGGTGCAGCTGCCGCTACCCCGCGTACAGGACAGCGTGGGCGCCGACCGGCTCCGCGATATCGCCCTGCTGCAGTACCTCGCGGATCTGCTGCTCGCCCTGGACGGTAAAGCCGCCGGCGCGGTGGATCTCACCGTCGCGGCCGAGGTGTCACCGGCACGATGACCTCCGATCCGAGCCTTCCCGCCCCCGACGCGAGTAAGGGCGCTGCGCCGCGGCGGGCCGTCGTGCAGCGTGACGGGTCGGCCGGTGTTCAGGGACAGCCCGAGCAGTTCGACTCTGCTCGAGCGGGAACCGAGCCGGGCGAGTCCGACTCTGCCGATCCGGGATCGGGGCGGCCCGCGGGCCGGGCGCGACCCGGAGCGCAGTCGCAGCGTCCCACGCCGGGGGTTCTGGAAGCGGAAACGGCGAGTGTGGCGGCGGGGTTGTCCGAAGCGGTCGAGGTGATGGACCGGCTCTGGCGATTCGGCGGGTGGGAGGTCACCCAGACCCACGATTCGCTGCGTCCGTATCTCCTCGAGGAGACCTACGAACTCCTCGACGCCATCCAGGAGGACGACCCCGGCACCATCCGCGAGGAACTCGGCGATCTGCTGCTGCAGGTGCTGTTCCACTCCCGGATCGCCGAGGCGGCCGGCGAATTCACCATCGACGATGTCGCCGCCGCGCTGGTGGCCAAATTGGTGAACCGCAGCCCCCATCTCGCGGACCCGGCGGCGGCCGGGTTCGACCCGCACGCCTCGGTGACCGAGAAGGTGGCCGCGCAGGAAAAGGCCTGGGAGGAAAGGAAAACCGCGGAGAAATCCCGACGTTCCTGTCTCGACGGAATCGCCATGGCGCAGCCCGCTCTGGCGCTCGCGGAGAAGATCCGTTCCCGCAGCGCCCGGGCGGGGCTACCGGACGATCTGATCCCGGCCGACCTGTGCGTTATCCGGCTGGGCGGCACGGTGAGTGCCGAAGAGCATTTGCGCAAGGCCACCGTGAACTTCGCCGCCGCGATCCGGCGCGCGGAGGACACCGCCGAAATCCGCCGCGGTGCCCGCCTTCCGCTCACTGCCGAAGACTGGCGTCGGTATTGGCCCGACGACGCGCCCGCGTAGTCGTCGAACAGGTTTTCGCCGAATCCTGGCGGCAGCACTCGCGCCGCCCCGGATTCCGTCGGCCGCGCGTCATGGCCGATCCGGGCCGGCGGACACCTGCTGTACCAGCCAGAGCCGGTCGGGTGAGATCCATTCCTCGGCAATGCGATTGCCGGAAACCCGGTAGATGCCGATACTGGTGAACTCGACCGGCCGGTGAGTGGCGGGGCTGTCCCCGAACGGTCCGGTGTGCGTGCCGACCAGTCGGAGCCGCACCGTTACCCGGTCCCCGGCGCCGAAGATATCCTCGATGTCGTAGCGCAGATCCGGAAACGCGGTGGCGATCGATTCCGCGGCCCGTCTCCAAGGATCGCGACCGTGCAACGGCTCGCGCCGGCCGGGGACATTCGCGATGAAGTTCTCGTCGAGAAGGTCGACGCAGGCGTCGAGGTCGCCGGCGCCCAGGCATTCGTATGCGTATCGGATCAGCGAAATGTTGTGTGTGACCGCGGCGTCGGTGTGCGTCATGCAGAACTCCTCCGGGATGCCTCACGGAGCCCGGCTAGACGTTCACACCGTAGTCGCGGGCGATTCCCGCCAGACCCGATGCGTATCCCTGGCCGATCGCGCGGAACTTCCATTCGCCCCCGCGGCGATAGAGTTCCCCGAACACCATGGCGGTTTCGGTCGACGCGTCCTCGGACAGGTCGTAGCGGGCCAGTTCCGCGCCGGTGTTCAGGTCGACGACGCGGATATAGGCGTTGCGAATCTGACCGAAGGACTGCCCGCGCTGGTCGGCCTCGTGAATGGAGACCGGGAAGAAGATATTGGTGATCGTCTCCGGTGTATTGGCCAGATCGACATTGATCACCTCGTCGTCCCCGTCGCCCTCACCGGTGAGATTGTCGCCGGTGTGTTCGATGGTGCCCTCCGGGGAACGGAGGTTGTTGTAGAAGATGAAATGCTGATCCGAGAGGACCTTCATATTCGGACCGGTGGCCAGGGCGCTGGCATCGAGGTCGTAATCGGCGCCCATGGTGGTGCGCACATCCCAGCCGAGTCCGACAGCGATCTTGGTCAGGTTGGGGGCCTGTTTGGACAGCGAGACGTTGCCGCCCTTGGCCAGAGTGACGCTCATGATCTCCTTCCCCGCGACGCCGTGGCGCCGGATATTGATTGCGCGGGAGCACCGGACCGGCCGCCCCAGCGACCGAGCTCAGACCAGCTGTTCGTTCTCCGCCCACGATTGCAGTGTCGCCACCCGGTGTTCCAGGGCACGTAGTTCGCTGTCGTCGAGAACATTGCGCTGAATACCCTGGGCGACCTCGAACGCCGACTGCCGGTGATCGTCGATGACGTCCACGTCGAGGCGGACCGCCACATAGTCGTCCGCGCCGGGCATCTCCTCGGCGATGACCTTGGCCGAGCCACGGGCGCACAGTGCCACGTTGTTTCCGCCGAGGATCAGCAGTGCCACCTGCGGCCGCTCGCGCAGCCGGGCCAGCGAGCCGCGATCGAACTTGAGGCTCAGCAGGATTCGCCGGTCACCGGCGCGGACCGGCCAGGACACCGGGATCGCATGCGGCGTCGGGTCGGTGGTGACCAGGACGGCGATCGTTTCCCGCGGCCAATGCGGCAGCGCTTCCAGTTCGGGATGGTCGGTTGCTGGGTTTTCGGCGGAACTGACTCCGGCGGCCATATCGTCCCCTCCTGGATCGACGTGCTGCGGCGGAGGATGCGCCGCACCGTTCACCAGTCTAGAGCCCGGCGCCGACACGCGTCGGAGAAGGACCTGCCCCGACCTGCACCGGAACCCGGTGAAACCGGCCGGTTTACACCCGCGTGCGGCACAGGGCAGCCTCAGAAAACGAGGTCAGCGAGGCTCTTCGGCAGCTAGGTGGAATGAGTCGGCGTGTCCGGATCGGCTGTGGTGCGCGCCGTTACCCCGCCGCACCTGCGCTCATCAACTCACGAGATTCGAGTGGCAGGCTGTGCACCCACTCACGACCCATCGCCGTGGGTTTTATTTCGGTGGAGGCGTCGTGCCGCGCATGGTCGCCCACCTGGATGCCGCCCAACGCGGTGAGTTTCTCGGCAGCGATCTCCCCGCCGCGGTTGAAGGTGCTGTCGTAGACCGAATCACCGAGGCCGAACACCGCGAATCGGAGGCCGGTGAGATCGGGTTGTTGTGCGTCCAAGGCTTCGAAGAAGGGTTCGGCGCCGGTCGGTAGGTCGCCTTCGCCGTAAGTGGAGCACACGACGATGTGGAAGGCCTGCGGATCGAGATCGGCGAGGTCGAATTCGGACATATCGAATACCGCGACCTCGTAGCCGCTCAGTTCCTCGGCCATCGCCTCGGCCACATTTTCCGCTGTGCCCATTTCCGAACCGAACAGGACGACAATACGCACCTCACCACTCCCTCCAGTCAACTTTGGAGAGGCAATCCTAACTCACCGTTTCCCGGTGTCGCGGAGTCACCAGGGTGTCGCGCTCGCCGAGCAGGGCGAAGTACTTGCGCAGCATCAGGACGGCGGTGGCGGCAAGGCCCGCGGTCAGCCCCCACCACACGCCCGCGGCCCCCAGCCCGGCGGGGAAGGCCAGCACCACCGCCGTGGGCAGACCGACGAACCAGTAACCGACCACCGACAACCGGAACCCCGCGTTCGTCGCCTGCAGACCACGCAGCAGTCCGGTCCCGATGTTCTGGGCCGCGTCGAAGAACTGCAGGACGATACCGATCAGCAGCAGTGATCGGGCCACCTCGAGGGTCGCCGCATCGTCCAGGTCGAGGAACGGGCGCAACACCAGCTGTGGGACGAAGACATAGGCCAGACCGGTGACCAGTGCGACCACCCCGGCGCACCGCAGTGCCAGCCGGGCCAGGCCGCGGGCGTGCGCGGTTTCGTCGCGCGCCACACTGTCGCTGACCAGGATCGAGGCACCGTGGGAGATACCGATGGCGACCTGGAAGACGATGTAGATCACCTGGTAGACGACATTGTGCGCGGCCAGTGCGGCCGGGCCGAGGGCGCCCATGACGAGCGCGAGTACCGAGAACATTCCCGCTTCGGAGCCGTAGGTCAGTGCGATGGGGGTACCGAGCCGCAGCTCGGCGCGTACCGTCGTGGCGCGCACCGGCCACGGGCGGATCGGCAGGGTACGGCCCAGCTGGGGGTCACGGCGCACCATTGTCCAGAAGGCCACGAACATGAGCAGGAAGACCAGCGAGCTCGCGACACCCACACCGGTCAGGCCCAGCGCGGGCAGGCCGACCCAGCCGTGGATCAAACTCGACGCCAGGACCAGGTTGACCGCGATGGACACGAGGGTTACGAGCAACAGGGCCTGTGGACGCTGCATACCGACGGTGTATTGGCGCAGCACCTGGAACCACAGGCACGGCAGCAGGCCGGGAGCCAAGGCGACCATCAGAGGCCGGGCCTGTTCGAGCACGCCGGCGTCCTGACCCAGCCATTGCAGTGACCAGCCGAGGCCGATGAGTATCGCGCCGCCGAGTAACCCGGCGGCGGTCGCGATCAGGAAACTCGACCGCACCACATCGCGGATCTCCGGGTCGGGGTCGGTGCCCCGCTTCCCGGCGGCGCCCACGGCCGCGGCGATCTGGTTACCGCTGCCGGTGATCAACCCGACGCACATGGTCCGGATCTGATTGAACAGCACCAGCGCCAGCCCGCCGGCCGCTACGGCCTGCACGCCGAGGCTGCCCATCAGGGCGATATTGGTGGTGGACACCGCGACCTGGGCGAGCTGGGTCAGGGCGATCGGGGTGGCCAGGGCGGCGAGCCGCCGGAAATCCGGGGCGGCGAGTCGCCGAACGTCGGGGCCGGCCGGCCGGCGGCCGTCGGGGCGATATCGGGAGAGTGGTGTGCTGATCACCGGGCCCGCACCATGGTGTCCGAATCCTCCGTATCGTCGTGATCGTCGTGGCCGTGCTCGAGGGGGCGCACCGGTCGTGTACCACGGCCCGCGGGAGCATAACGGGTCAACAGGGCGTGCACCGCGCGTTCGGCGGTGGTGTCGAGCAGATCGCGTTCGGCCATCCAGTCGTCGTCGAACACCGTGTCGAGGTATTTCTCGCCGCCGTCGCACACGATGGTGACCACGGTGGAGCCGGCCGGGAACTCGTCGAGCCTGGTCAGCCCCGCATATACGGAGCCGCCCGCCGAACCACCGAGCATCAGGCCGAGTTGCCGGGACACCGCGCGGCAGGTGGCGAAGGCGTCCCGGTCCGAGACCTTGACGCCTTCGTCGAGCAGGTCGTAGTCGACAGCGGTGCCGATGGTGGCGCCGGGCGGGGTGCCGGTGCCCGACTGCCAGTAGGGCCCGCCGGGGCCGCCGAAGGCGATCGAACCGACCGGTTCCACGCCGATCACATGCGGTACACAGCCCAGCTGCCGTAATCGGGTCGCGGTGCCGAACAGGGAACCGCCGGTGCCGACAGCGGAGAGCAGGATGTCCACCCGGTCCACCTCGGCCAGTAATTCCTCGGCCACGGCGTAATAACCCACGGCGTTGGCATCGTTGTTGTGCTGTTCGGTGAAATACGCGTCGGGTAGTGCGGCCGCCATGGCCTCGGCGTGGTCTTCGCGGGCGGAGGTGGCCAAAGTGTCGTCACCGTCGTCGGCGACGAAGACCAGATCAGCGCCCATTGCCCGCATAGCCCGTAATTTGTCCTTGCTCGCGTGATGGTCGACCACCGCGGTGAAACGGTAGCCGCGTTCGGCGGCCACCACCGCCAGGCCGAGCCCGGTATTTCCGGACGTGGATTCGATGATATGCCCGCCGGTGCCCAGAAAACCCCGGCGTTCCGCGTCGAGAACCATTTCCCGCGCCATCCGTATCTTGGCGGCACCCGTCGGATTGAATTGTTCGAGCTTGAGCAGCAGACGGGTACCGGACGAGGTGGTCGCCAATTCGAAAAGCGGGGTGCGGCCGATCAGGTCCGTCACGCGGGTGATGAGGGGCATGGCAAAACTCCTGGGCGTCGATAGCGGTCGGTGCGCAGCGGCCGGGGCCGGCGGCCGTACCGTCAGGATGGGAAGAGGCTGTCAGGATCGATCGAGAGCCCAGCGAAACCGGCCGCCCGGCGCCTGCGAAAGCACCACTTTCGGCGGAATGGGTAATTCGTGGAAGGGCGATTCGTTGGAATCCATCTGGTAGCCCGCGGTATTCGGGTAGATCAGCAGATCGCCGGCTTCCGCGGCGCGGGGCAGCGGGATCCGCCGCCAGCTGAGCATGTCGGATTCGAGGCAGGTTGCGGCGCCCACGACCGTGGGTGTCGGAGTTCCGGCAGCGGTGGGCCAGAGCACCGGGTCGGGCAGGTATTCGCTGTCGAACCACTGTTCCGACAGGCTCAGGCTGGAACCGTCCACCGTCAGTACCCGATACGGCTGCCCGTGCTCGTGGCGAGTCTTCCCGCCTTGGACGCGGAACACGGTGCTGCCCGCCCGGTCGAGCAGCGCGCGGCCCGGCTCGACGGCCAGGGTGGTGCCGGTCTGCCGGAGCCGGCGGGTCAGGTCGTCACGTTCCAGGATCGCGGCCAGCATGGCCGGACCGGCGTCGGGAAAGGAGTACGGGTAATACGATTCGAAGGCTTTTCCGGAATGGAACCACCGGCGGTTGGCTTCCTCCCGGAACGCCGACCAGTGCTCGGCGGGTACGTAGTCCACCCCGAAGCCGCCGCCGATGGAAATAGTAGTGGCCGGATGGCCCTGCGCCCGGGCCTGCTGAATACGATCCAGCAACTGGACTGCCAATTCGGCACGCGGTATCGGATCGTATCCGGACAGATGAAAGCTGAAGCCCTGTAGCGCGATCGACGGATATTCGGCTGCCGCGGCGACGGCCTGGTCGAGTTCGTCCGCCGACATTCCGAATCGGCTGGCCGAAGCCGCCGGCAGAACCCGTAGCAATACTCGCACCGGAATTTCCAGGGCGGAAAGACGTTTCAACTCGCCGAGACTGTCCACGGCGATCAGGCAACCGTGCCGGGCGGCCAGCCAATGTAATTCATCGGCCTTCTCGGGCCCGGTCACCAGCAGATCCGCACCGCGGACTCCCTGCGCCAGCGCGGCGACGAGTTCACCGGTACTGGATACATCGACCCCCGCCCCCGCGGTCGCGCAGGCCCGGGTGACGCACGCCGCCTTGTTCGCCTTCTTTCCGTAGAAGACGGCGCCGGAAACTGCCGCGGCAGCGAAAACCCGCTGGAAGCCGCGAATGTTCTCCACCACTCGGGTCGGATACATCACATGGAAGGGGCCGCCGATCGCGAAAGCGATATCCGCCAGCAGGTGTGGATCCGCGAGCACCTGCTCCTCCCAGGGATCACGGTGCGCGGGCAGCGGCGCGGCCACCGTCCCCGCGTGCTCACCGCGGGAACCGGGGCCGGCGCCCGCGGGGGCATCGGCCCCGGTCAATCCCATAGCTCGACCTCCGTGCCCCGTCCCTCGGCGATGGCGCGTTCGGCCAACGCATGGGCCACCGCGATATCGGTGAGCACCAGACCGCTGTTGTAGACGAAGATCCGCTCGTCGGCGCGGCGGCGGGCGACCGCGCGCCGACTCAGGATCTGCGGCAGTTCGGCGTCCACCGGGCGCAGCACGCCGTTCTCGTCGGCCATATCAGTGCCGGTCAGGGCCATCTGTTCGGCGCTGGTGGCGATCACCCGGTCGGCGTCGCTCAACGTCGAGGGCGCCAGACCGTAACCCACCAGCACCACCACCGATCCCGGTTTCAGATGCTCGGATTCGATCGCGACCTCGGTACCCGGCCCGGCCGTCGCCAGGACGACATCCGCCGTCCGTGCCGCCGCGTAAGGGTCGTCCACGGTTTCCAGCAGCGCATGTGGGGCGTACTCGGTGAGCTGCCGGTGCACCGCTTCGATGCCCTCGGGGTGGGTACCGAACAGCATCAGTTTGCGCAGTTGGGGGTTGGCGGCCAGCAGATGCGGCAACGCGTTGCGGCCCTGGGTGCCGGTGCCGATCAGCAGCACCGAATCCGCGTCCCGGCTCAGCGTTTCGCGCACCAGCAGCGCGGACACCGCCGGGGTGCGGAGGGCACCCACCCGGGCGCAGTCCATCATGGCGATGGGAGCGCCCGTGGTGTCGTCGTAGAGCGTGATTGTCGTGTAGTAGCGCTTGGTGGTGCGATCGTGGCCGGGGTCGAATTTGTACGACGACTTCATCGCGACCACCCGGCGCCGGCCGTCACGGCCCAGCATGGCATAGGCCACCGACCACCCGTCCGGGTTGGCGACGCTGAGTTTGCGTGGGTTGTCCGAATCACCCGCGGCCAGGGCGATATAGGCCTCTTCCACCGCGCGAACCACCTCGGCCGGAGCCACCGGCACATCGGCCAGGTCGCTGCGGCTCAGGACGCGCAGTGGAGTTGCTCGGTCACGTGTGCCCAATGGATCCTCGATCATCTACTGCACCGTTCCGCTCTTCCCGCACCTCCCGCGCCGGTACCGCCTGTCGCGGTGGCGCCGGCGGGAAAGGTGCGACGATCTGCTGACCGTATCCATTCTCCCTGGATTCGGCTGCACGGCGCGGGCGTTCGGGTAGCCGGATATTCACTCGTTTGAGCCAGCGATCGGTGCCGTCGTAGCGGGGAGTGAACGGTACCCGGCCGTGGACGGCGACATCGTTGTCGACCAGCAACAGCTCACCTGGTCGCAGTGCGGCCACCACACAGACGCGTTCGAGTTCGCGTTCCAGCTGCGCGTAGGCCTCCCGGAACTCGGGGCCGGCGTCGCCGAGTGGGGTGTAGGCGGGATCGAAACGCATTGTGAGCGAATCCGGATCGTCCTCGCTTCCCGATTCGCTCCACAGGGTGGGCACCGGGATGGCATCGGCCCGTTCGAATGCCGATCCGTAGGAGACATCCGGCAGGATCGGCAGCGTAGGTGTGCGCAGGATGTCCTGCTGTGGGCGGGTGAGCCGGACCCGGCGCACCGAGGACACCGTGGTGCCGACCGATTCGGGGTTGCGCAGGCAGGCGAGCATGAGCAGGTTGGCGCGCAGCGGGTGGAACGCGTCCTCGGTATGCGGGCTGAGCAGGACGGTGCTGCTGGCGCCGGACTGTTCGAATTCGTGCCCCGCCGCGGGGACGATATTGTTGACCAGCCGCCCGTCCTGTTGACCGGCCCAGCCGAACGGTTCGCCGGCCGCTGCGGCCAGCAGCAGCATGGCGATATCCAGTTCGAGCGAGCCGCGCCCCCGGCCGGGGTCGGCGGTCCACAGCGCCGCGGTCTGCCAATCCGGTGGGGTGGGCCCGATTTCGCTGTCGGACAGCGGTAATGCGCGAACGATGCAGGCACCGGCCGCGGTGGCCGGTGGGCGGACGACGGTGTGTACCTCGGCCGGCAGGTCACCGGCGCGGGCACTGATCTGTGCCAGCAGGGCCGGGTCGGCCAGGGATCCGGCCGCGTTACCGGAAGCGCGAACCGATGTGAGGGCTATCTCGGCAGCCAGGTCGCGTACCGCTTGTCCGGCGGTGCCGGATAACTCCCGGCGCTCGATATCGTCGATACTGGGCGGGTGAAGCGCTTTACGTTCGGAGAGAACGCTTTTCACCAATATTTCCCTTCTCGGATTCGTGGATCGCGGTACCGGTGCGGACGAGTCGATGTGCGAAGTTAGTGCGTGGCCGTAGCGCTGGCAAGGCTTACCTAACTACGGCGTGTGATAGCGGCTGCGTATAACGCGCTCAACGTACAGGTAGGCCGGTGTATCGTCATCGGGTGCTGCGGCTGCGGTGAGACGCAGAACACGGTAAGGCTAGCCTGCCCTTGCGGCAAATTTCGGACGACTCGCCGATGGTGAGAAGGACCGCGCCGCAACGTTTTCCGCCCGGCCTTCAGCGACCGGAGCGGTTACAGACTGTTCGCCAGCAGCGCGTACTGGGCCGCGGTCTTCTGCCGGATCTCGGTATCGTCATCGCTGGACACCACACCGACGTACCGCTTGTACGGGACGAAACAGCGGTACCGGTACTGGCGCTCCGGATCACCGGAGTCGTTGAGCTCCAGGCATTTCGCGCCGGGCACCTCCGCAGGTGCCGGCATCGGGTCGTAGGCCGGACCCGCGGATTCGATGAAACCGTTCACCAGAATCGGCGCACCCGCAGGATCCCGGACCCGCGCCACCGAACTACCGGCGGCGTAGGCCGTGCTTTCGAATCCGGATTCGTCCAGCAACCGGGCCCGGGCGGGCTGATCGTCGGCCGAATTGATCAGATAGTTGCGGCCGTAGACGGCGAACTGGTCCGGATCCGGCTCATGACCCTCCCGGTCGGCGACCACCACCCGGGCCAGCAGGTTTTCCGGATCCACCGCCAGATCGGCGATCTCGGCCGTCGGTGTCGGTCGGAACCGTGCGAGCTGGTCGAGCTGGGCGGTCAGGGTTCTGTCCACCCAGGACACCAGATCGGCGCTGTCGGCCGCCGGACGCTGGACGAACAGTGAGATCACGAACTCCTCATGGGCGAGGAACGCGCCGATATTCGCGATACCGGGCCGCCAGTGCAGCAGCGCCTCCGGATACTTCTCCGATTGCAGCTTCCGGTTCTCCGGGGAGACACCGATATCGGCGGCCTCCAGCTCTTCGGCCGCCTTCTCGGCGCTTCCGGCATCCGGGAATCGCAGCGCCACCACCTGGATCGCGGTGGCGTCCGACGTGGGCCGGATCTGGCCCGCGGGATCGTCCTGGTCCGCGCCGCTGGCGGCGTAACCGACCACCATCCGGCGATTCTCCAGGATCGGCTCGGAGACATTGGCCAGGAAATCGACCGCGGTGGCCGGGTCCGGCAGCACCTTCGACCCACGGCCGAATTTCAGCGACGGATCGACCTGGCTGCTCGTCGCGACGGCCTCCGACATCCGGATGCCCTCCAGCAGCACGCCGTGGTCGCCGGCCTCCTGGGGATAACTGAACCGGTCGACCGGGAAGGCACCGACGTCCAGGGTGCGGACATCGATCTCGCCCGGCACCGGCGTACCGGCCACCGAGCCGCATCCGGACAGCCCGGCCACCAGTAGCGCGACCAGCGCGATGACGGCGCCGCAACGTGTTATCCGAACCATGGGCCGGCCCCTCGTTCCGATCGAAGCTGCAGTGTCGAAGCTACCCGACGTCCGGTGGACTCGGGGAGGCCCGGTCCCGGCCGTGCCATACCCTGGTGTGGTGGCAGACAACCCGCGGCAGCACCCGGGCGGAGATTGATCCGCATGCAGGACCAGCAGGTCGAGGTGGTGTCCGGGCCGCATGCCGTGGCCCGGGTCGCGGGCGCGGTGGTGCTGGTGGCCCATCGCGGCACCGGCCGCCCCACCGCGGAGTCCCCGGCCGTGCGTGCGCTGGTAGCACTCGCCGAACTGGTCCATGAGGCGGCCGCCCGGCAACCCGAGGGGCCCGGCGCCACGATCGCCCGGGAAGCCACCAGATGGGTTATGACGCACGCCGACAGGAGCGGCCCCGGCAGCTCGGTGGATTTCGGGATCCTGTCCGCCGCGGGACCGGACCGGGTGGCTATCTTCCTGCACGGAGCCGTCACCGCAGTCGTGGCCGGCGAAACCACCGAATACTTCCACGGTCGTGACGCGGCATTCACCGTCGACAGAACCGCTGTCACGCCTTCTCGCGCGGTGGCGCTGTTCGTCGACGACCCGGCCGCGGACGCGGACGACGACACTGCCCGGCCCGAGGTGCCCGCCGCCCGGGGGATCGGCCGGCTGGTCGAGGGAATCGCCGAAGCCGGCGGTGTGATCGCCTGGGCGCCCGCGGTCCGGCGGGCCGCCGTGTCGAGGGAACCGGGCCGGGCGAGTGGGGTGGTACTCGACAAAGCAGCCGGGCGCAGAGCCGGGGAGCAGCCCCAGGATTCCCGGGCGGTGCGGGAGATTCCGCGGGTCCCGTCGGCGGAACCGGAAATTGTGAACGCGCCGGTGGGGGCAACGGGAGGCTCTGACGGTATTCCACGGGGTCCGGAGGAATACGGCCACGCGGGGTCGGCAGTGGACAGTGCGGTGGGTGCGGCGCAGGGTGGCGGAGTCGGCCCGGCGCCGGCGGCGCCCTCTGCGGGTTCGGCAGGCCGGGAGGTCATGAGCGGTCCGGGACCGGCTGCAACATCCGAGGATCAGGCGGAAGTCCCGGCCCCCGAGCGCAACCCGGGCTCGGCAGCAGAAGGTGCCGCGGGGACAGCAGGAGATCCTGGGCCCGGGAGCACTCCGGGATCGGTGGCGATACCTGTGGGTGCGGCGGGAGACCCGGCCTCCGGGCTCAGCCGGGGCGCCGCGGCAGATCCCCTTGCGGTTCCGGCAGCGGACCCGGTTCCGGAGAACGCTGCGCAATATTCGGGGAGCGCCGCAGGAGGCTCGGCTGTCGGAGACCCTCGCGGTGATCAGCGGGCCGTATCGGTTCCACCGGGCGCGGTGGATAGTTCCGGGTTCGTGGAGCGAGGTCCAGATGAGGTGGGCCGGTCGGGAAAGCCCGGGCTCATCGTGGGAGGCCCCGGAGCAGGAGATGCCCGGGCGGCGATGGCGGAGAGTTCCGCGGTTGCGGCCGGGGACCCGGGGTCCGCGGAGCCCAGGACGGCTACGGAGGGTTCTGTACACCCGGTGGAGGCGGGGGGTCCACGAAAAGTCCGCGGGCCGGCGGACGGTTTCGGCGCCGGAGATCCGCCGGCGGGAGATCCCGGGGGCTCGGCGGTCGCCCGAGAAGCCACGGACCTCGCGGCCGGCGGATCGGTGCGGGAGACCGCTACCCGGGGCCGGAACGCCGGCGAATCGCCGGTTCCGCGGCGCGACCAGGACGGCGGAATCCCCGCCGCGCCGACCCCGCCGGTGGACAGCGTGGAGCTGTCCGAGCGGGCCACCGTCGCATCCTCGCGCGACCGCGATACCGGCGACCGCGGCCCGGTGAGCGGTGTGCGTCCCCCGGATACCGACCCGCATCAGGCGCAGACCCAGATCAGCGGCAGGCAACCGCGGCGGGCGGGCCTGCCCGACGAGGGCATCGACGAGACCGCCGACTCACGGCCGGGCCGGGCCGATTCCCCGCGGCGCCCGCCACCGCACCCCACCCCACGGATGGATATGCCGCTACCGCAACCCGGTCCGGCGCGGCAGGCCCGGCCGGACGGCGGGACCCCGCCATTGGATGCCGAACTGCGCCGTCGCACCGAGGCCACCGCGAAGGGCACCGCCCTGACCGTCAAGGTCCGGGGTTTCAAATGCGCGCGCGCCCACCCCACCGACCCGCGCTCGGCGTTCTGCAGTGTGTGCGGGATGCCGGTGGATCAGACCCAGCCCCTTATCGAGGTGATGCGGCCCCCGCTCGGGATCCTCGTCCTCGACGACGGTTCGACCTACCTGCTGGAGACCGATTCCGTCCTCGGTCGTGATCCGGAGAAATCCGAGCCCGCCCGGCGCGGGCTCACTCCGTTGCAGGTCATCGACAACTCGGGCGGGATGTCACGCGCGCATGCGGAACTGCTACTGGTCGAATGGGATGTGACGCTGGTCGACCGCGGCTCCACCAACGGCACCCGGATCCGAGCGCCCGGATTCCGTGAATGGGTGCGAGTCCCGCCCCACCAGCCGGTGGTGCTGGTTCCGGGTACGGAGATCCTGATCGGAAACCGGATGCTGCGCTTCGAATCCGCCGCACCGCCCCCTTTCGGGTCCTGATTCGCGGCAGCGGCTCAGCTCCGGCCGGTGGGCGACTACTCGTACCTGGCTGCGCAGGTCTCTTCCCCGCCGAGGACCCCGGCGCGGAAGGCGTCGACGCGGGAGAACCCGCTCGGCACGGTTTTGCCTTCCACATCGCTGGCGGCCAGACCGTCGGTGAGCAGGCCGGATACCGCTTCGTCCAGATCGCCCGCGGCCAGCGTGATATCGCCCTCGGCGCGGCCGGTCTCGGCCAGTTTGCCGGTGGCCACACCGGATAGGCACGCCGCCCGCAGTCCGGTTTTCGCACCGACCAGTTCCTGGTCGCGGCTGCGCTGCACCGAAAGCGTGTAGCGGGAGATGAACACGACGTAGCCGTTGTAGTCACCGGTCACCTTCACCGGCAGCGGAACATCGGAATCGTCGGTGGCCGTCCCGCGTTCGGAGAGCCCGTCGACGTTCGTCGCGATCGTATTGTTCGCCGGGCAGTAGGTCACCGGCTCGGTGGCGACACCGTCGCTGCAGTCGATTTCGGCGCCGTCGTAGCTGTAGGTCGGTTCGTCGGGCAGCGGCAGGATCACCGACAGGGCCTTGCTCAGTTCGACCAGGCTCTGTTCGGTGATCTCGAATTCGCCCGAGGCGCCGTCGAAACTCTGCGGCAGATCGCCGCGGCGCTGTTCGATCTCGTCCATATCGATCCCCTTGCAGCCCTTGGCGCCGTCGGTGAAACCGACCTGCACGGCGGTGACCCGTTCGAAGGCCGAGCCGTGCACGCTTTCCGGGTCGTCGGGGTCGGAATCGCGGATCGCGACCGTCGCGGCGAGTACCGAATTCAACCCGTCGGAGGTGTTGATGGTGAAGTAGTCCGATTCACCCTCCGCGACCCAGCGCATGTAGGCACCGGCGAAACAGTCGGCCTGCTGCTCCTTGACGATCACCGGATCGTCGCGGTCGACGATATCGGCGTTGTTCTGGATCGCGTGACCGTATTCGTGGGCGATCACCATGACCACGGCCATCTGCCCGAATGTCTCCGACATGGTGGGCAGTAGCAGCGTCCGGTCCCAGCCGATGGAGTTGTCCAGCCGGCAGTAGGCCGCGTTGACCATCCGATAGGTCGATTCCGTGCAGAACTCCACCGATTCGCGGCGGGAATCGCGTGCACTCCAGGAGATCAGTTTCTGCACCGGCTCGAATTCGCCCTCGAACTCGGCGTCGTAATGCTTCTCCCAGTACGCCTGGACATCGGTGACCGCGTTCAGTGCCAATGTGTCGATCTCGCCGCCGTCACCGTTCTCGGCGGTCAATTCGGTGGGCGGGACGTTCGCGCGGGGCCCGCTCGGACCGCTCGTCGTCGGCAGTCCGGCCACCTGGAAGGGATTGTCGTAGATGGAGACCGCCCGGCCGTCCACCGCGCGGGTACACCCGGTGACCAGCAGCACTGCGCACAGCGCTGCCACAGCGAGCGCGGCGACCCGGAGTTGCGGCATGGATCCTCCCCCATTTTTCGGCCGGTTCGGGTGCTGGCATCTCCCGCTGAGCGGGGTGATCACCCCCCAAGCGGGGGCATCTCCGATGCCCGGGTAATGGAATAGTATCCGCTGCATGTCTGCACCGGGGGTGCGCACTATCACGGTGCGCCATGATGGGACCGAACGTGTCTTCGATTCGAATCAGCAGATCACTCTGGGCCGCGCGCCCGAGGTGACGCTGTTCGTCGACAGTCCGCTGGTTTCGCGGGTCCACGCGATTCTGGCCTGGCAGTCGGGAGCCTGGGTGCTCACCGACAACGGCAGTACCAACGGAGTGTTCGTCGACGCACGCAGGCTCGGTGGGCCCGTCCCGATCGACCGCCCCACGCAGGTCCGGCTCGGTGACGCGATCACCGGGCCGCTGCTGTGGCTGGTTCCGTCCGGGGTTCCGCAGCAGCAGGCACAGCGACCGCCCGCGCAGCAGCAGTTTCCGTCCGGTCAGCAGCCGTATCCCTCGGGTCAGCAGCAGTACCCGCCCGCGCAGCAGCCGTTTCTGCCCGGTCAGCAAGGCCAACCGCCGCAGCCGCCGCCGCATCGGCCCCAATCCGGCCCGCAGCCGCAGGTAGCGCAGCGCGCCGCGGCCCCGGTCAATCCTCCGCCCGCGCAACGTCCGCCGCATCAGCAGCCGTGGGCACCGAGCACCGGACATCCGGCGCAACCCCCGCATTCCGCCGCGACCCCGCACTCCGGCGCGGCGCTCCCGCATTCACCAGCAACTCCGCATTCACGTCCGGTCCCGCAGCAGCAGCCGGCCAATGTGAACATGACTGCCAAGGCGAGTGTTGCGGCGGTACCGCCGGTCCGGCACCGCGCCAGCGAGGGCCCGATAGCCCGCGCCGACCGGATTCCGCCGGGCGGGCTGGCCATCGGGCGTACCTCGGACAACCAGATCGTGGTCAACGATCCGCTGGCGTCGCGTAAGCACGCCCGGCTCGTCGCAGGCTCCGAAGGCCTGGTCATCGAGGATCTGGGCTCGGCCAACGGTACTTTCGTCAACGGTGTCCGCCAGCAGCGCACGGTGCTGCGCGAGCGCGACATCATCACCATCGGCAATATCGACTTCGAGGTCTCCCAGGGCACTTTGGCGCACCGGCAGCGGCCGGTCGCCGAACAGGGTTTGACGGTGCACGGTGTCGGGTTCACCGTCGAAGGCAACAAGCAGTTGCTGGTGGATGTGAACATGCAGGCCGGGCGGGGCACGCTCACCGCGCTGATCGGCCCCTCCGGTGCCGGTAAGTCCACCCTGTCCCGGCTGATCGCGGGCAGTACCCAGCCCTCCGGCGGGCGGGTGGTCTTCGAGGGCCGCGATCTGCACGCCGAATACGAGGCGCTGCGTTCGCGTATCGGCATGGTTCCCCAGGACGATGTGCTGCACCGGCAGCTCACGGTGCGGCAGGCGCTCGGTTTCGCGGCCGAACTCCGGCTGCCGCCGGACTCCTCCAAGGCCGACCGGCAGCAGGTGATCGATGGTGTGCTGCGCGAACTGTCGCTCACCGAGCACGCCGACACCCGGGTGGACCGGCTCTCCGGCGGACAGCGCAAACGCGCGTCGGTGGCGCTGGAACTGCTCACCGGTCCCTCGCTGCTGATCCTGGACGAACCCACCTCGGGCCTGGATCCGGCGCTGGACCGGCAGGTCATGATGATGCTGCGCGAACTGGCCGACGCCGGGCGTGTGGTCATCGTGGTCACCCACTCGGTGGCCTGCCTGGACATGTGCGATCAGGTGGTGCTGCTGGCCCCCGGCGGGAAGACCGCCTACGCGGGTAACCCGGCGGGCGTCGAATCCGCGCTGGGCACCAGTGACTGGGCCAAGATCTTCGCCGATGTCGCCGCCAACCCCGATGCGGCCTTCGCCCACTACCGATCCCGGCAGGCGGCACTACCACCCCCGCCGCCGCCCGCGGCCCGCCAAGGCGGTGGCGGTTCGCCGCCGCAGTCGGGTGCCTGGAAACAGTTCTCCACCCTGGCCCGGCGGCAGTTGCGGCTTATCCTGGCCGACCGCGGCTATATGTCGTTCCTGGTGCTGCTGCCGTTCGTGCTCGGTGGGCTGTCGCTGCTGGTGCCCGGTAGCAACGGGTTCGGCCGGCCGCCGTTGATCCAGCAGGACGACGGCTCCTTCGTACCCAACGGTGATTCGGAACCGCAGATGCTGCTGGTGGTGCTGATCCTCGGCGCCTGCTTCATGGGCATGACCCTCACCGTGCGTGACCTGGTGGGGGAGCGCACGATCTACGTGCGGGAACGCGCGGTCGGGTTGCGGTCGGGGGCCTATCTGTGGGCCAAGATCACGATTTTCGGTCTCGCCGCGCTGGTGCAGTCGGCGGTGCTGGTCGGTTTCGTGTTGCTCGGTAAGAAGCGGCCCCAGGAGGGTTCGGTGCTGGCGATGGGCGGCGCCGAGCTCTATATCGATATCGCGGCGACCGCGGTGTCCTGTGTCGTGCTCGGGTTGCTGCTGTCGAGCCTGGCCAAGTCCAGTGAACAGGTGATGCCGCTGCTGGCAGTGGCGATCATGGGTCTGCTGGTGATGGCCGGCGGCATGATCCCGGTGACCGATCGAGTGGTGCTGGAGCAGGTCACCTGGCTGTTCCCCTCGCGGTGGGGGTATGCCGCGGCGGCGTCGACGGTGAATATTCGGGAGCTGTTCATCGCGGCGCAACCGGACGGGCTCTGGGAACACACCCGCGGTGCGTGGTTCCTGGACATCGGCATGGTGGCGGTCATCACGGTGGTGCTCGCACTGCTCACCTGGAGCCGGTTGCGGCTCAAGAAGTCCGCACGGTGAGATCGATGACCGGCTCCTTGCACTACTCGCGCCGCTGGTGGGTGGGGGCGGCGAGCGCGACGACCGCACACCAGGCACACTGATGCCTGTGATGGTGCGAGTTGGTGCGGTACACCTCGGGTGGGATGTGGTGTCCGTGGCCGCGGGCGGATCCGGCGTACCCATCCGCCCTGTCCAGGTCGAGGGAAGCTACAACCCACCCGCCTATTTGCTGGCCGATGCCTCGGGGAAGCTCTATACCGCCGGAGCGGGCCGGCAACGGCCGGATCTGGGGATGGCGATCCCGGATGTGCGGGAGATCCTCGGGCATCCGCAGATCGTGATCGCGGGCGCCACCTGGCCCGCCGAACTGGTTTTCCGGGCCCGCCTCTACAACCCGCTGGCCTCGGTCGGTACCTATCTGCGCGGTAAGCCCGATGTGATCGCTCTGCCGTATCCGGACGACTGGCCGGACCCGAAGATCGACGCCTACGCGCGATTGGTCGAGCAGCTCGACGTCGAGGTGGAACCGATCCCGGAGTCCATCGCGCTCTCCGGGTACGTGCGCGCGCTCGGTCTGGTCCGGGCACCCGATCACCGCCTGCCCGAGGGGCTCGGCGCGACCGCGGTCCATTTCGACGGTCAGGTGGCCGGCGGCCGCGCGAATGTACTCGTCGTCGCCGTCCACGGTGACGAGGAGCGTCCCACCGAATCGGTGTATGTCCCGATCGACCCCGAATCCACCCGCGATCCGCGGGTCGCCGACGACACCGTGATCGAGGTGATGGCCGCGGCCCGAGCGATCGGCGCGGACAACTCGACGGTGCTGCTGGCCGGGCAGGTCGTCTTCAACGAGACCCTGCGGTTCGCCTTCCGTAACCATCTCGGGCAGCGGCTGAAGAAGGCCGAGCACCCCATGCACGCCCTCGTTCTCGGCGCCACGCACCTGCTGGTGAGTGAGAACGAGGACGACGACGAGGAGGAAGACCCGGCGGGCCACTCGCAGCCGGCGCCGCCCGCCGGTCCGAACACGCCGGGACCGCAGTACGGAGCGGGCGCGCCGGCCGGGTCACCGGTGTGGAATCCGGCCGCGGGGCCGCATCCGCCGGTGCCGGCGCCGCCCGCCGGTGGCCCCGGTCCGCACACCTCCCCGGCCGGTCCTGCGCGGACCCCGGCGAACGGGCCGGGAACAGGACCTCATCCCGCGCCGCCCGGCCAGGTTCCCGCGGGCCCCGGGCCGGCGCGGCCCGGTGAGCCCGGCCCCGGCGCGGCCGGCCCGGGGCCGGTTACACAGGGGGGGGGGCGGGCGCCGGGGGGCGATCCGGCACAATCTATTGCTGCCGGAGTGCCGTTCAGGATCGACTCGGCTGCCGAGTTCGGAATT
>NZ_JARWOV010000202.1 GCF_029868855.1 Nocardia carnea
TGGCGATATCGGCCGCCAGCAACGGCATCATCAGCGGTTTCGCCACCCACTGCAACGATTGCCGCCCGGGGCCCCCCGGGGGGGGGCGGGGCCGGCCCGCCCCGCGAACGCCGAACCCACCGCTGATGCCGCGACACCGGCGGCGGTGTACCCGAGCAGCGCACGTCGTGACAGCGAAACCATCGAAGACTCCTTCGCACCCGGTGGAAACAGCAGATGTCTGTTCGGGTGCCGTCCCCTCCGCACTGCGCGCCGACAGCCTCGAACGCGAAAACCATTGCATCACGTCCGATGCTCTGCGCTGTACGGACGCGCGGGGATCGGGGTTACCCGGCGCGGCGGGTCATTGCCACAGCCGGGCAGTTCGGTGCGCTTACAGCAGCCGGTCGATTCGTGCGGCTACGTCCAGGCTCCGGGTGGCCGGGTCGGCGAGTTCCGCACGGACCACCCGCACCACCTGGGCGATGATCTGCTTCTTGATTCCACCCAGAACACCGAGAGCGGCGGCGCGCATGCCCTGGGCCGCATATTCGAGGCGGACGTCCTCGCGGGCCGGTGGATCCACTTCGATCACGATCAGCAGAGGGTCGGCGGCGTGGGCGGTGAGGACCAGCGGGATTTCGAGGTCGGCACGGTAGCGGTTGTCCTTGAGGACATTGACGGTGATATCCAGCGACACCGGCACCGTGAGACCGAACCGCACCAGAGCGATATCGCTGTCCACCGCCGGGACCGCGGGCAGATCGGTGAGCAGCGGCTGCCCGACCTCGCCGTGTACGGTGACCTCGGCCGCCGCCCGGGGCCCGGTGCGAAACGGGCCGATCTCGATCGGCCGCTCCGCCACATACGCCACGAAACCGGCGAGCCGTTCGCGAGTGACCATCCACGGGAAGAAGCGACGGCCGAATTCGGCATAGTCGATCCACTCGAACTCGGTGCGGCCGCGGTGCGGGGAACGCCGCCCGTCGACGATGGCCTCGACATCGTAGATCCGGCTGCGCATGACACCGGGATCGCGCAGCATCGCATTCACCCGGTTCGCGACCTCGTTCTGCAATAGTCCCGAAATAGGGTCGAGCATCCATTCGGCCACCGAATCGGCCGCCGCCAAACGCAGCAGCACACGCACGTCCGAGCGGCGGACCTCCGGGATATCGATCACGATGAGCAGCGGGTCGGCCGTGCGGGCATGGAACGTGAGGTCGATCGAGACCACCGTTTCCAGTCCGAGCCGCCGGCCGCCTAGCAGGATCTTCGCAGCGAGCGAGACCGGTATCCGGACATCGAAGCTGACTCGCGACCCGCGGCGCACCACCTCCGGCCGGCCGATCCGGCCTTCGGCCAGGAAACCGGCGAGACCGGCCGGGCCGAGATTGAACGGGCCGATACTCAGCCCGCGTCCGGTGATCCCGGCAACCGCCGCCTCGATCCTGGATTCGGTCACCGCATGGGTGACGAATCGTTCGCCGAATTCGGCGTAATCGATCCATTCCATTTCGACCGCTTCGACCGGTTCCATGAGCCGTTCCGACACCTTCACCTCCACCGCCGAAGCTCACGCTACGCGATCGAGGTTGCGGGCCCGCGCGGCTGTCCCCGGCCGCCTACAACCGGCCGTATCCGACGATCGCGATATCGTCGGCGGCGGCCGGGTCCCACCGTTCGATGCGCACCTCGTCGTCTTCGTTACCGCCGATCGTGGTCAGGATTCCGTTTTCGGAAACGAGCACGATATTCGTGTGCTGTCCGAATCGGCTGTCCGGGCCGTACAGGATCACTTCACCGGTGGCCGGCCGGTAGTCCGGGCGGAACGGAACGAATCGGCCCTGGCTCTCGTAGTACTCCTGCAGGGTGTAGACGCCGGGAATCCGCCAGGAACCGGAATTCGGGTTGGCCAGCGGCATCCCGGCGGCACGCAACACCCAGCTCACGAAGTTCGCGCACCAGGGTTCGGTATTGCCCTCCGAATACCCGGGCCCGGAACGGGGCGCGGCGAATTCGGCCGCGGCCGCGTCGACGACTCTTGTCTGCTCCGGTGTCAGCATGCTCCGGTCGACGGCCGGGAATTCGGTGAGCCGCTCGCCCACGATGCCGTCGTTCGAGCCGGGCAGCGCACACCCGCAGAGCAAGGCCAGCACTGCCACCAGGACACACCAGGCACCTATCGCGCGTCGCACCGGCCGGCCCCGCCGGAGGGCGTATCGACTCTCCTTTTTCACCCCTGTTACTTCGGTTTCTCTGTGTCGTTCGTGAACGCATCGACGCCGCCGTATTCACGGGGCGGTGCAGCCACCACGGAGCGCGCCGCATCGGTCATACGGGCTCCGCCACATCTGTTCGCTTCGGGATCAGTGCAGTGAGCGCGATGGCCACACAGGCGGCGGCGACGGAGATCAGGAAGGTGGTGTGGAACGCGTCCCGGGACGGCAGGGACACGACGCCGAAGCTGATGGTCATATTGGCCAGCACCGCACTCATCACCGCGGCCGAAGTCGAGGTTCCGACCGAACGCATCAGCGCGTTCAACCCGTTAGCGGCCGCGGTCTCGGTAATCGGCACCGCGCCCATGATCAGCGCGGGCATCGCGGCATAGGCCAGCCCGACCCCACCCGCGATCAGCACCGATGCCAGCATGATCTGCCAGACGCTGTCCATCATGGCCGAAGCACACAGATAGCCGAGACCGATCACCGCCGACCCGGTTCCGAGGGTCAGTTTGGGACCGAAGCGGGCGGAGATCCGCGCGGATACCGGGGAGAGCAGCATCATCACGCAACCGCTGGGCGCCAGCGCCAGCCCGGCCGCGACCATGGACAAACCCAGCCCGTAGCCGGTTTCGGCCGGGGCCATCAGCAGCTGCGGGAAGGTCAGCGACATGCCGTAGAGGGAGAACCCGACGGCGATCGAGGCGATATTGGTGAACAGCACCCGGGGTCGCGCGGATACCCGCAGATCCACCAGCGGGTGCCGCCGGCCGAGTTCGTATCGGCCCCAGCCGAGGAAGACCAGGATGGATATCCCGAACAGGGTGAGAATCGACGAGCTGGTCCAACCCCATTGCGCGCCCTGGGTGATCGCGATGAGCAGGGCCAGTAAGGCGGTCGCCAGCCCCGCGGCACCGCCGAAGTCGAAGGGCGCGGGTGTGCGTACCGTCGATTCGGGAACGAACCGGAAGATCAGCCCCGCGCCGATCGTGCCCATGGCGGCCGCGGCCCAGAACAGCACATGCCAATCGGCGTGCTCGGCGATGACGGCGGCCAGCGGCAAACCGATCGCCCCGCCCACTCCGAGCGTGGAACTCATCACGGCCATGGCCGAACCGACGCGCTCCGGCGGCAATTCGTCGCGCAGGATGCTGATACCCAGCGGGATGGCACCGATGGCCACACCCTGTAGCGCGCGTCCGGCGACCGACGGAATCAGCGAGGACGACATCGCGCACAGCACCGAGCCGACGACCATCGCGAGCAGGTCGAGCAGGAGAATGCGGCGTTTGCCGAACATATCGCCGAGCCGGCCGCTGATCGGTGTGCACACCGCCGAGGCCAGCAGGGTCACTGTGATCACCCAGGAGGCGTTGGTGGGTGTGGTGTTCAGGAGGTCCGGCAGGCTCGGGATGAGCGGGACGACCAGTGTCTGCATCAGCGAGACGACGATGCCGATGGTGCTCAGGGTCGCGATCAGAAGGGTCGGCGATACGCCCGGACGACCCCGTTCGTCGGATCTGGAGGGGTCATCGGCTACGGCGGTCACTCTATGCACGTTACATAGCCTGTGTATGGTGCACAATTTTGCAATCGGACGAATCAGACGCCATAGTGGCCGAATGTCCGATTCGGCTCTGCCCGCCGGTGCGGCGGATCACCGGGATTCCAGTGTCCTGGCGCGACTCGTCCTGGAGTTGACTCTGCTGTCCCGGCATCATCCCGCCGCGCGCCGCAGAACGCCCTTCCAGCTGGACAGATCCGCGTATCTGATCTTGACCCGGCTACAACTCGGCGCGCCGCTCTCGCTGCGTGAACTGGCCGAGGCGTTCGGACTCGATGTCTCCACGATCAACCGGCAGGTCGCCGCGATGCTGGAACAGGATCTGGTGGAACGGGTTCCCGACCCCGACGGTGGGGTGGCCCGTAAGATCCGCCCGAGCGAAAAGGGTCTCCGGGTCTTCGAGGGCGACCTCGAACTACAGCGCGGCGGAATAGCCAATGTGCTCGCCGATTGGCCCGCTGACGAAATCGACCAGCTGGTCCGGCTGATGGAAAGGTTCAACGAAAGCGTCGAAGGAGTCGTCCGCCATCCCTGGCCGCGTCCGTATCGACCCGCGGCTTCCGGTGGTCGATAAGCGCGAACTCGCCGGTCACCCGGTGTTCTTCCGCAGCCGGTACGGTTGAGCCATGATCACGCTCAAAAAGGAAGACGGCGCTGCGGATCTCGCGGGGATGACCAAGCTGAGTGTCGGGGTCAGCTGGGATCCCTCCGCGGGCGCCAGCGGTGGCGCGCTCGGCTGGGCGCGCCGCAAGAAGGGGGTCGACCTGGACCTCATCGCCATCCTCATGCAGGGCAGCGAACCGGTGCGGTTCGCCGGCCTGGACTCGCTGGATCCACTGGGCAACGGCTCGGTGCTGCACTCCGGTGACGAGCAGACCGGCGCGGCGGCGGGGGACGACGAAACCGTGCACGTCACTTTCGCCGATGTGCCCGACGGAATCGACGCGGTGATCTTCGTCGCGGCCGCGTTCAAGAAGGGAACGTCCTTCGAGAAGGCGAACAATATCTCCTTCAAGGTGTACGACGCGTCCGGCGGCAGCAGCCAGCAGGTGGCCGATATCTGGCCGTCGCTACTGGGTGCCGACAACGCGAACGCCGTGGCCCGCGCTTTCCGTAACGGCAATGCGTGGCAGCTCGAAGTGCTGAACCGCAAGGGCAAGATCAAGCAGGGCGATAAGCAGGCGCTGCTGCGGTTCGCCATGGGCGGGCAGTGATCGAAACCTGAGCCCGGCGTCGCACCCCGCCGGTTCTCACCGGACCCGAGCCCGGCTCCTGCCGAACCGGTTCAGATCGGTTCGGCGGACCAACCGGCCCAGCGGGTGACCTCGAACGCGAGCACCGGCCCCGGCGGCGGCTGGTGCCGGTACACCGGGTAGCGCACGGTCAACTGCTCGATACCGATTCGCGCGCGCTCCCCCGCGACAATCGCTGCGACACCGTCGGCGCGCACCCACCACAGGCGCGTCCAGTCTTCGTCGTAGAAGTCCGCCAGGACAGCGACCTCCGGGTTCGCGGTGATATTCGCGAGCCGGCGCAGAGCCGTGGTGGATTTCGGTTTCGCGTCCACGGCCGTGTAGATCGTATTTCCGGCGACCGCGAAAACGATGGGCACGAGATGCGGCCGGCCCTCGGGGGTCACCGTCGCCAGCCGCGCTACCCGAGCGTCGGCGAACCGCTCCCGCGCCCGCCCTTCGTCCAACCGCATCCGTTCTCCTCGCGCGTGCCGGGCCGGCGGATCAGCGCCGCCGGCCCCGCAGATAGTCGCTGACCACGGCCGCGCCGAGGCCGTCCAGGTCCGGTGCCACCACCCGGCCACCGCTGCGCCGGGCCACCATATCCACGAAGGCGGCCAGCCGCGGCTGTTCTCCGAGCATGAACACCGAAATGGACGCACCCAGTTTCGCCAGGGAATCGACCTGGATCATGGTGGTGGCGAGGGTGCGCCGGTCCGGCGGCCAGTTGAAGAACGACGTACCGTCGGCCTCCAGATGGGCGGTCGGTTCACCGTCGGTCACCACCAGTACCACCGGCACGGCGTCGGGGTGGCGGCGCAGATGCCGACCGGCCAGCAGCAGCGCATGGTGCAGATTGGTGCCCTGTTCCCAGACCGGTTCCAGCGCGGTCAGTTCCCCGATCTCCACCGTGGTGGCATGGCGGCCGAAAGTGATCAGTTCGAGTGCGTCGGTGCGGAACCTGGTACTGATCAGATGTTGCAGCGCCAGCGCGGTGCGTTTCATCGGAACCCAGCGGCCGTCCTGCACCATCGACCAGGAGGTGTCCACACACAGCGCGACCGCTGCCCGGGAACGCTGCTCGGTTTCGGCGATCTCCACATCCGCGACATCCAAGGTCACCGTGCGGCTCCCGGTGGAGGCCGACCGCAGTACCGCATTACGCACCGTCCGCGAAACATCCCACGGTTCGGTATCGCCGAACTGCCACGGCCTGCTCGCGCCGGTCGGCTCCCCGGAAGCCCCGGCCCGGGCGGTCTCCCGCTCGCCCTTGCGGGTACGCAACTGCCCGACCACATCCCGCAGCGCCACCTCACCGAGTCGCCGTAATGCCTTGGGCGTCAATCGTAATGATCCGTCGGGCGCCCGTTCGAACAAACCTTGACGGCGCAGTTCCCGCTCCAGTTCCGCCAGCCGGGCGGCGTCGACCCGGGCGTCGGCACCGAGCTGGCGTTCCAGCATTTCCAGGTCGATATCCTCGAGCCGCGCACCCGGATACGACTGCGCGAGCTGCGCGGCGAGTTCGTCGAGTTCGCCGAGGTCTTGCATTGCCTCGACCGCTTCGCCCATACCCAGCGGGTCCTGACCGCGGAACCGCCGGCCCGACTCCCAGTCCTCGCCCGGGCGCAGCTCGCGCAGGTTCGCGTCCAAGGCGGCGATCTGCTGCGCCAGCGCGGGATCGCCGAATGCCTGCCCGAGCAGTTCGTTCAGCTCCGACCGCTGTTGATCCGACATCGAATTCAGCATCCGCTGCGCCGCGGCGGCGCGGGCGGCCAGGCTGTCGATCAGCTCCTCGGTATTGCGCGGGTTCTCGGGGAAGAACTCGCCGTGCTCGGACATGAACTCGGCGAACTGTTCGGTGGTGTCCTCGCCCCGGCCGTGCGTGGCCAGCAGATCGTTGAGATCCGACATCATCTGCCGGACCTGCTCCACGTCCTGCGGGGTGGTGTTCTGCAACGCCTGTTTCATGCCCTGGAAGCGGGATTCCAGTAGTTCCCGGCCGAGTAGGTCGCGGATCTGCCGGTAGTTCTCGCGTCCGGTTTCCGAACGCCACTGGTACTCGCCGAGTTCGCGGACCGCGCCCGCGGTACTCGACGGCAGGGCGTCCAGCTGCATTTCGGCGAAGCGGGCATCGTCGGAAGGGTCGGGGAACAGTGCCCGGCGTTCGGCTTCCAGTGCCTTGTCCAGAAGCTCCCGAACCTCTTGTAACGTCCCGTCCAGCCGGTGGTTGCGAGAGATCTCCGACCGCCGCTCCCACAGCCGCCGCGTCAGCTCCTCGAGCCCCGGCAACCCGGTCGTCCCGCGCCGCAACAGTTCCTCGAGAGCCGAGCGCGGCGACGATCCCTCCATCACTTCGCGGCCGATATCGGCCAGCGCCTCCCGCAGATCGAGCGGAGGCGCGAGCGGATCGGGCCCTTCGTGATAGGGCCCGTAGGAATATTCGCCCGCCGCTGTCATACCGTCTCTTCTCCGGCCAGTACAGCGGTCACGCGCCGTACACCGCTATGCCCTCGTCATCGGAATCCTTGGCCACCTGGCGTGCCAGATACAGGGATTCCAAAGCGAATTCGACCGTGGCCGCGATCCGCTGGGGCGCCTCCCCGGCGTCCACGCCGAGCCGGGCGGCCACCTCGTGCAGTACCGGCAGCTCCGGAAGACCCGCCAGCACCTGTGCTCCGGACACCCGTTCGCCCGTGGTCACCAGATGTCCCTGCTCGACAGCTTCGGCCAGCGGCCGCAGGTCCAGCCCACCGAGCCGCTCCCGCGCCGTATCGGCGAACGCACGCCGCAGCATATGGGTGAGATGTTCCTGCTCCCGCCCCTCCTCACCGGATTCGAATTCCAGTTTGCCGCGCAGCACGGCCGGCACCGATTCCAGATCGACCGGCCGGGCGACAGCGGGATTCTCCCCGGTGAGCGCGGACCGGCGCAGTGCCGCCGCGGCCACCGTTTCGGCCGCCGCCACCGCGAAACGGGCCGACACACCCGATCGCTGATCGATGGCCGGCGATTCACGCAACCGCCGCACGAACCGGGCCAGCACCTCGATCAGTGGATCGCCGACCTCGGCGACGAGTTCGGCTTCCTGCCGCACCAGCGCCATCTCGGCCGGCACGGTCAGCGGGTAGTGGGTGCGGATCTCCGCACCGAAGCGGTCTTTCAGCGGAGTGATGATCCGGCCGCGATTGGTGTAATCCTCGGGGTTCGCCGTGGCCACCAGGAGCACATCCAGCGGTAACCGCAGGGTATAGCCGCGGACCTGGATATCGCGCTCCTCCATGACATTCAACAGCGCGACCTGGATCCGTTCGGCCAGATCGGGCAGTTCGTTCACGGCGACGACTCCACGATGCGCTCGCGGCACCAGCCCGAAATGGATGGTCTCCGGATCGCCGAGACTGCGGCCCTCGGCCACCTTCACCGGGTCCACATCACCGATCAGATCGCCCACGGAGGTATCCGGGGTGGCGAGTTTCTCCGCGTACCGCTGCGACCGATGCCGCCAGGTGACCGGCAGATCGTCGCCGAGTTCGGCCGCCAGCCGCAGCCCCTGCGGGCTGATCGGTTCGAGTGGGTGTTCCCCCAGTTCCAGCCCCTCGATCACCGGGGTCCATTCGTCGAGCAACCCGAGCAGCGTCCGCAGCAGCCGCGTCTTGCCCTGGCCGCGCTCCCCCAGCAGCACCACATCGTGACCGGCCAGCAGAGCCCGCTCCAGCTGCGGCAGCACGGTCCGGTCGAATCCCACGATCCCCGGCCACGGATCCTCCCCCGCACCCAGGCGGGCCAGCAGGTTCTCCCGGATCTCGGCCTTCACACTCCGCGGCGCATACCCGGCCGCCCGCAACGCGCCCGCGGTCACGGGCAGATCCTTTGGCACAGTCACCTCACCGACGCTACGACGATTTCCGTCATCGGTCGACAGCTCGCCGATCACAGCCGCCGCCGCGACCGTATTCCAGACCACGAGCGGCCGCTTCGTTCCGGTTCGCGCGCCGCCCGATCCGCTACTCGCGAACCCTGCCGGACCGGCCTAACCGGCGTGCACCGCCAGGCGCGCTCGGAGCGTATCGACTCCGCTGCCGCCCAACTCGGCCGTGGCCACACTCCGCCCCGAGGCAGCCAGCAGCAAGGCGAGCAACGGGCCGGTGACCTCCGGCCCGGACCCCGTGGTGAAATCGGCATCATCGGCTACCAGCGTGAGTCCCGCGACCAGTTCCCGGCCACCGCCGAACCCTTCCGACGTGCGGATCTGCAACCGCAGCGCGTCCGCGACCGCCTCCTGCGGGTAGGCGCGGGCGATGCCCAGCGGCCGCCGGATGTCCTCCCCGTGCACGATCATCTCGACGAGCCGGCTGTCGGCCGGCGCGGGCGGTGAGACGGTCCGGTCCAGGACAGCGCGTAGCCGGCCGAGGGTTTCGGCGGGTTGTACGCCGCGTTCGCGTTCCACACCGTTGGCCGTGAAGCGATCGAAATCGAACCCCGCCCGTGCGAACTCCCAGCAGAATCCGAGTTTGGATGTTTTCGAGCTCGCCACGATATGGGCGAGTACATCGTGTACCGACCAGCCCGCACACAACGAGGGGGTTTCCCACTGCTGCTCGCCCAGCCCCTCGAGATCGGCGATGAGCGCCAGGCGCTCCGCCCGGACGGTCGGCCAGACATCCTGCACAGTTCCTCCAGAGCTGTAGGGCCGCAGTCCCGCGCGGCAGCCACTTGCGGGGAGCGTACGGCCACCGGCCGACAGATTTCCGTGATCAGGTCCTGGTCGTGGATTCCGCCGATCCGATCCCGACCGCGCGCACGAGTCGGCTGGATACGACCCGAATCAGCGGTTCGGGCGCTGAACGCGGTCGCCGCCGACTGCGCCGTGTGCGACGGCCTCGCTCCAGAGTCGCCGCAGAATCGTCGCGGCCGGGTCCGCGGCCGCCGACCGATATTCGGTACCTGCCCACAGCGCCATATCCTCCGGCGCACTCCCCGCGGCCGCGGCCGCACGCACCGGGCTGGTGAGGTGATGGACCTGGGGATATGCCGCCGGTGCGGCCTCGCCGTAGGTGGCGATGAATTCGTTGGCCAGCCCGCGGGCCGGTCGCCCGGAGAAGGCGCGGGTTATGACGGTGCGGGTGAACCGCGGATCGCTCAGCGCGTCCTTGTGCGCCGTTTTCGCCCCCGACTCCGGACTCCGGAGGAACGCGGTGCCCAGCTGGACGGCTACCGCCCCGTGGGCGAGCAGATCCGCGATCCGCGCACCGTCACCGATCCCACCGGCCGCCACGACCGGCAGCGGGCACCATGCCGTGATCTCGTCGATCAGAGCCGGTAGGGGCGTTGTCTCCGGTTCGTCCTCGACCCGGAACGTCCCCCGATGCCCGCCGCCGTCCGGCCCTTGCACGCACAGCGCCCCGGCTCCCAGGTCCGTCGCGGCACGCGCCTCCGCGTCGGTGGTCACCGTCGCGATCACCAGGGCGCCCGCCGTACGGAGCCGTCCGACGACATCTGCCGGCGGCAGGCCGAACGTCAGCGAGACCACGGGAACCTGCTGCTCGACCAGCAGATCCACCTTCGCCGCGAACCAGTCGTCGTCCCGTTCCCGGATGGGCGGTAATTCGATCCCGTACCGCTGAGCGGCCGCACGTAACCGGACCCGGTACTCCTGTACCGCGGCCGGATCGTAGGCGGGCTGCTGCGGAACGAACAGGTTCACCCCGAACGGCTGGTCCGTGCGGGCCCGCACCTCGCGGATCTGTTCCGCCAACGCCTCCGGAGTCTTGTATCCACCCGCGAGGAAACCCAGACCGCCGGCTTCCCCGACACTCACCACCAGGTCGGGTGTGGACGGGCCGCCCGCCATGGGCGCGGCGATGATCGGAACGGTCAGGTCCGCGAGGTCGAACACGGTTCCCCTCCTCAGCTGGTCGAATTCGGTTCCGACGTTACCCAGCGCTCCCGGAGGAGGTGGAAGCCGCACGGTGACGAGACCGGGCTGCAACCGGACCTCCACTGCTCCCCCGCCGAACCGGGCGTCGGCGATCTCCGGCGCCGGTCGCAGCCGTGGTGACCGCGCCACCGGCCGGCCGGGCGGGCACGACCCGCTCGACGCTGTCGCCGAGCAGCCGGACCCGACACGGACTGCCGGCCTCCGGCGGCGCGGCAGCGGACTGCGGAAGCCGCGTTCAGAAGCGGTTCTTGTGTTCGGTCACCCAGTCGGCGAAGGTCCGGGCGGGCCGGCCCAGGAGCCGTTCGACGGTGCCGTCCGGAATCCGCGCAGACGCGGGCGGATCGGCATGCCACCCGACCACGTACTCGGCGTCGGCCCGGGAGACACCGTCGCGCAGCATCCGTTCGATCGCCGCTTCGCCGCCGATCTGTTCGAAAACGATCTCCCGGCCCAGCGCGGCGGCGAGGATATCCACCCGCGCACGTGTGGTCAGAGCCTCCGGCCCGTTCAGGTTGTAGGCGCGGCCCGCATGTCCGTCCTCGGTGAGGGCGAGCGCGGCCACCGCACCGAGATCGCCCTCGTGCACCACCGCACTCGGCAGATCGAACGGCTCCCGGACCACGCCCTCGGCCTGCACGGATTCCCGCCAGGTCAGCGCATTCGCCATGAACTCCTGCGGTTCGAGCCGGGTCCAGGGCACACCCGATTCCGCCACCGCGGTTTCGGCGGGGCCCACGTATCCACCCCACAGGATGGTGATTCGCTCGACGCCGGCGGCGACAGCCCGCCGCACCAGTTCGGGCCCGGTCTCGGCCACCCCGGCCGTCACGGTGATATGCAATGCCGTGACGCCGTCCAAAGCAGCATCCAGCGTCTCCGGCTCGGTGTGGGTACCGGCCAGTACTTCCACACCCGCCGGCAGCAATCCCGCCGCCCGCCGCGGATCCCGGGTCAGTGCCCGCACCGGATATCCTCTGCCCAGCAGTTCGGACACCACGTGCCGTCCCGTGTTTCCCGTTGCGCCGGTTACCAATATCGTCACAATGACTCCCTTCCGCCGGCCACGCTATGACCTGAACAAAGGTTGAGGTCAACCCGTGAACGAGAGAGACTTCCGCATTGCGGCCGGGCGTCCGATCCGTTCCCGGATCCGACAGGGTTACAACGACTTTGGCCCTATCCGGCACGAGATGGTGCCAGCGGCCAGTCGTCGGGGTAGCGGTAGGGCACCGCGACGACCGCGCTCTGGAAGCGGATGTACTCGGCCATCGCGAGCACTTTATCGCCGGGACCGGCGGCGCGACCCGGCGGCAGAAGACACCCGGACCGCGACTACGACGACGGTGTGATGATTTCGTCGGCGACCCACTGCGCGGCACCGGCCGGATACGGCGGTTCCAGACCGAGGACGAAATGCCTGATACCGGCGTCCAAGGTTTCGGCAATCGCATCGCGGACCAGCCCCGGCCGGTCGTAGGAGACCGGAAGGAAGGTCGATCTGACGATCGAGGCCGGGTCGCGGCCGAGGGCGGTGCAGTAACGGTCCAGCAGGGCGGCGCGTTCGACGATATCGGCAGTATCGCCGCCGGGAATATTCCACAGGTCGGCATGCTCGGCGATCACCCGCAACACCGCGTCCGAGCGACCTCCGATCATGATCGGGGGATGTGGCCGCTGAACAGGTTTGGGGTTGCCGTACGCGCCGGCGAGCCGCACGTGTCTGCCCTGGAAATCGAACGGTTCCGGTTCGGTCCACAGCCGCCGGATCACCGTGCAGGCTTCGTCGAGGTTTTCCACCGAGTTGCCGAAGCCGTGGTACGGCAGGCCGTGCGCATCGTATTCGCGGCGGGCCATCGGCAGTCCGGGTCGTGAGCCCGCTCCGATGCCGAAATCGAGTCGGCCACCGGAGACGATATCGACGGTGGTAGCGATCTTGGCCAGCATCGCCGGTGGCCGGAAGCGGTTACTGGTGACGAGTAGTCCGAGGCGCAACCGCCGCGTCTGCGCGGCGAGAGCGGACAGCAGGGTCCAGCCTTCGAAGATCGGCCCTGTCATATCGCCCACGATCGGGAAGAGATGGTCGAACAGCCAGGCGTGCTCGATCTCCGGGAGAGCGTCGGCCTCCTGCCAGACGCGCTGGACATCCTGGTAGTCGACCTGCATAGGGGCGGTCATGATGCCGAAGCTCGGGGCTGTTCTGGGCATGGGCGGTCGGTCCTTTCGGCAGAACGCAGAAACTGTGGCAGGCCCCGCCGCTCACCGGCGACGCAGCGCCGGATCGAGCAATGCGGGTGGCGTATCGAATTTCTCCCCGGGGGCGAGGTCGACACCGGGGGCGACGATGGTGTCGATCGCGTCGAGCACCTCAGCGGACAGCACGGTGTCGGCCGCGGCCAACTGGGCGTGCAGGTGGTCCATGGTGCGCGGGCCGATGAGCGCGCTGGTCACGGCCGGGTGCGCGGTGACGAACCCGAGCGCCAGCTGGATCATGGACAAACCGGCTCCCTCGGCGACAACGGCCAGTTTCTCGACGGCATCCAATTTCGCGCGGTTGACGGGAATCGCGGTGTCGAAACGGTCCGGGAGCATCGCCGACCGGCTGGTCGAGATTTCCCGGTCCGCCCGGATGGCGCCCGACAGCCAGCCCGAGGCCAGGGGACTCCAGGCCAGCACCCCGAGCCCGTACTGCTCGGCGACGGGCAGCATATGCGCTTCGATCCCGCGCTGCAGGATCGAGTAGGCGGGTTGTTCGGTGACATAGCGGCTCAGGTGGTTCTCCCGCGCCGCCCACTGCGCCTGGACGATCCGATAGGCAGGGAAGGTCGAGGAACCGAAGTAACGGATCTTGCCCGCGCGTTGCAGGTCGGTGAGCGCCGAGAGGGTTTCGTCATCGCCGGTGTCCGGATCCCACCGGTGCATCTGATAGAGGTCGATATGGTCGACGTTCAGCCGGCGCAGGCTGTCGTCCACGGCCGTGAGCAGCCAGCGCCGGGAACTTCCTCGGTGGTTGCGCTCGTCGCCCATCGGCATGGTCGCCTTGGTGGCCAGCACGATATCGTCGCGCCGCCCGGCGACGGCTCTGCCGACCATCCGCTCCGATTCGCCCTGGCTGTACATGTCCGCGGTGTCGACGAGGTTGACACCGCCGTCCAGTGCGATATCGACCATGGCCGTGACCTCGTCCTGAGTCGTCTTCCCCAGACTTCCGAAATTCATGGCACCGAGCGAAAGGGTGCTCACCTGCACGCCGGTCCGGCCCAAACTGCGGTACTGCATAACCGACCTCTCCGAGAACGGGATCGCCACCCGCTCGACTCCGGGCGGGGCGTCCCTGGCATCCTGAAAGCGGAACGATGTTCCGATAACCAACGTACGGAACATTGTTCCGTTTGCCAACAGGAAGGACGGAGGTCGCTGCGCAGTGACCGAAACTGGCGCCCCCGGCTCGCCGGCCCCGCGGAAACGGGCCGATGCCCGCCGCAACGAGAAAACCCTGCTGGACGCGGCCGCTGCCGCGTTCGTCGAATCCGGGGTCGGCGTGCCCGTCCGCGATATCGCCGCCCGCGCCGGCGTCGGCGTCGGCACCATCTACCGCCACTTCCCCACCCGCGCCGACCTCATAGTCGCGGTCTACCGCCACCAGGTGGAAGCCTGCGCCGAGGCCGGGCCGGAACTACTCGCCGAGGGCCCCACCCCGCACGCGGCCCTGACCCGGTGGATCGACCTCTTCGTCGATTTCCTGGTCACCAAACACGGTCTCGCCGAAGCACTACAGTCCGACAATGCCGCCTTCGAATCCCTGCACGCCTACTTCATCGACCGGCTGCTGCCGGTCTGCACCCGACTGCTCGACGCGGCCGTGGACGCCGGCGAGATCGTGCCCGATATCGAGCCCTACGAACTGATGCGCGGTGTGGGCAACCTCTGCGTCGGCGCCGACAACGACCCCCGCTACCACGCGCGGCGCATGGTCGGGTTGTTGATCACGGGGCTACGTGCCCGCTAGCGGCCGCCCGCGAGAGTGGTCAGGAATCGAGAAGCGCTGGTCACCGCACCGTCATTAGCCTCGTCCGCATCGAGATCGCGGGGCACTGCGCCGGACGCGAACGGCCGAGGAGGACGAGATGAACTGGAACAAACGAGTCCGGCAGACACACCGGGTAGTGGCGATGGCGTTCGTGGCGACCGTCGTCGTCACCGTCGCCGTCATGGCATTGCAGGGACCGGTCTGGGTCTCCTATATTCCGCTGCCACCGCTCGCCCTGCTCCTGTTCTCCGGCCTGTATCTCTACGTGCGGCCGTACATCGTCGCCCGGCGCGGCGGGCGTACCGATACCACGCACGGTTCGACCCGGACCCGTGCGCTGCACCGCTTGTCGGCCGCCTGCTTCGCGGGCAGCATTCTCATCACATCGGCCACCCTGGCGTTACAGGGACCGATGTGGGTGTCCTATCTGCCGCTGCTGCCGCTCGCCGCACTCCTGTTTTCCGGCCTGTTCCTGTTCGCGCGGCCCCGCCCGGCCCAGCACCCCGACGACCGTGCCGGTCGTTCGGTTCGAGTCGGCCTCAATCCCTGACCGAGCACGATTCCGAGGTCACCGGATATCGCCCGGCGGGCGCACCGGCGAATCCCCGAATCCGGCGAACTCGGCGCAGCGCGCCCCCGTCGCGCAGCCACCGCCGATATCGTCACGCTCAGCCGGTGACTTGTTCACTGCGGGTTTCGGCGGGATCCGGAAGATCGAAACCGGTCACCTTGTGCGGGATGACGCGAATGATCACCCGCCGGAGGTGCCCGGGTTCTGCGGGTGCGTCCTGCCCGAGATACTTCTGCGACAGTCTCCGCGGCAACGATCTGCCCGGATCCTCGGACAGTTCGGCCGTACCCCGGATATCGACGGACCGGTAAGGATTCGCGGAATCCATCACGGTGAGGCTGATTCGCGGGTCCGCCCGCAGATTGCGGACCTTACGCTTGTCCGCCGTCGAGGAGAAAACGACGGTGTCGCCGTCCCGGTCCATCCAGACAACCGACGTATGCGGTGCCCCATCCGCTGACAGCGTCGCCACGGTGGCGAAGTTCCTGCCGTCGAGCAGTCGGCGGGTTTGCGCATCGAATTCGACAGTCATGGTGTCTCCGTTCAGATTTCGTGTGCCGGTACTTCCAGGCCCACGTTGTGGCCCCGGCGCTGTTCGCCGGGCGGATCTTGTGACCGGCTCCGTCAGTGCGCCGGTCGGCCCACTTCGGCGAGCCCGGGTTCCGGCAGCCCTCCGGAGGCAGCCGGGCGCAGTACGGTGGCCGCCACGACCAGCGCGGACACCAGCAGTCCGGCGGCGACTGCGAAGGCCGACCGGTAGCCACTCGTCAGCGCTTCCGCGGCACCGGCTCCCGCGTCGAGCAGGGTGCCGGTCCGGGCCGACGCCAGCGTGGACAGAACCGCGACACCCAGCGCCATACCGATCTGCTGGGTGGTGTTGAACAACCCGGAGGCGAGCCCCGCGTCCCCGGCCGCGGCATCCGACATACCCAGCGCCGTCAGTGCGGGCATGATCAGTCCGAACCCGGCCACCAGCACCATCACCGGAAGCAGATCGGTGAGATAGGCGGCCTGCACCGGAAGCCGGGTGAGCCAGAGCATTCCGGCGGTGACGATCAGCAGACCGACGATCAGCACGTTGCGCTCACCGAAGCGGGCATTGAGCCGGGGTGAGACGAACAGCGACACTCCCCCGATCGCGACCGCCGCGGGCAGCATCGCCGATCCGGTCTCGAGGGCTCCGTAACCGAGTACCCGTTGCATATACAGAGCCACCAGGACTTGGAACGCGAACATTGCCGACAGGGCGAGCATCTGCGTGAGGTTGGCCCCGGTGACATTGCGCGAGAGGAAGATCCGCAGCGGCATCAGCGGTTCACGCGCGGTCGCCTGACGTGCTACAAAGGCCACCAGCAGGGTCAGCGATACAGCACCGAGCCCGAGCGTGCGCGCCGCGGTCCAGCCGTACCTCTCCACCTCGACGATTGCGTAGATACCCAGCATCGGTCCCGCGGTGGCCAGGGCGGCGCCCAGCACATCGGCCTTCGCGATCCGGCCGGCACCCCGGTCGGCGGGCAGCACTCGAACGGCCGCGAGAATCGTCACCAGGCCGATCGGCACATTGATGAGGAAGATCCACTGCCAGCCGAGTCCGTCGGTCAGGACGCCGCCCAGCACTTGGCCGAGTGCAGCACCGGCCGCTCCGGTGAAACCGAAGACTCCGATGGCGACCGTACGTTCCCGGCGTCCGGTGAACAGCGTGATCAGGATGCCCAGCGCAACGGCCGATGCGAAGGCACTACCCACCCCTTGGAGGAAGCGTGCCGCGATCAGCTGGCCGGGAGTGGTTGCCGCACCAGCGAAGAGGGAGGCGGCGGCGAATATCCCGTTCCCGGCCAGGAAGATCGTCCGGCGGCCCACGAGATCACCGAGCCTGCCACCGAGCAACAGCAGTCCGCCGAAGGCGATCAGGTAGGCGTTGACGATCCAACTCGATCCGGCCGGGGTGAAGCCGAGTTCGTGTTCGATCGCGGGCAGCGCCACGGTGACGATGCTGCCGTCGAGGATCGTCATCAGCGTCGCGGCCGACAGCACGGCCAACGCGAGACGTTCGGGGTAGGTCATGGCACTCTCCTGCTCGAACCAACAGAAGAGACTGTAATAGATAGTTTCGTTACAGACAATCCATAAAATTACTATTGCCGAGCCCGGCGAGCCGCGACCGGCGTCTCCGCCGGCTCGGCGAGAGGCCCCTCGGCCAGCAGGCGCAACGTGCGCAGCAGTGACTCGCGCTCTTGCACGGGCAGTGAATCGAGCGCCGCCCTGTGCACACCGTCGACGATCTTCTGACTCCGAGCGGCCACCTTGCGCCCTTCCTCGGTGACCGCGATGATCCGGGCACGACGATCAGTGGACGAGGGCCGCCGCTGCGCCCACCCGGCCTTCTCCAGCGCATCGACGGTGACCACCATCGTGGTCTTGTCCATATCGCCGATCTCCGCGAGCTGCGCCTGGGTTCGCTCCACTTCCAGGGCGTGTACCAGCACGCAGTGCATCCGGGCGGTCATCCCGATCTCCGACAGCGCTGCGGCCATCTGGGTTCGCAGCACATGGCTGGTGCGGTCGAGCAGGAACGACAGGTCGGGTTGGGTACGTCCGGTGGCCATCGCGGTCATGACCTCCATGGTAGTTCCGTTGCAAACTATCTTTCCCCGACGCGAGCCGGCCCGGAGGTCACCCTCGCCAGGTCCAGCGGGCCTTCGACGCCTGGCATGTTGCGGGTTCTGCCAGGATGACCCGTATGAGAACCACGGCGCGACCCGGCACGATCTCCGCCGGGACTCTGGTTCTGCTGACTGCCCTCTACTTCGCGCAGGGACTGCCCTACGGGTTCTTCACCCAGGCACTGCCCGTCGTACTCCGCGAATCCGGTTTCTCGCTGATCGAGATCAGCGCCACGGGAGTCCTGTTCGCTCCGTGGGCACTGAAGTTCCTGTGGGCCCCCTATGTCGACCATTACGGCACCCGCCGGCAGTGGCTGCTGTCGCTGCAGCTGACCAGTGCGGCAGTTGCCTTCGGGCTCGCCTGCCTGGATCTCTCCTCGTCGTTGCGCTGGCTTCTCATCGGGATCGCCGTGGTGAACGCGGTATCGGCGACCCAGGATGTCGCCACCGACGGGCTCGCCGTGCAACTGCTGGGCACACGGGAGCGCGGTCTCGGGAACGGGATCCAGGTCGGCGCCTACCGGATAGGCATGATCGTCGGCGGCGGCGCGCTGCTCTGGCTGTTCGCGCTCGCGGGCTGGCGGAGCCTGTTCGCCGCCATGGCGATCCTGCTCCTGCTGACCACGATCCCGGTCTGGTGGCTACCACGGACCTCCACGCGCACCGAACCGAAAGCACCGGCGCCCCGCCCGGCCGCGTTGACAACCGGATGGTGGAAACGCCTACGACGACCGGGGATGCTCGTCTTCATCCTGCTCATCGGCGGGTTCAAATTCGGGGATTCGATGGGCTCGGCGATGGTCGGTCCGTTCATGTCCGACGCCGGACTGACACTCGGCCAGATAGCTCTCGTCAAAGGCGCCCTGTCCTCGGCGGGAGCTCTCGCGGGTGCGGCACTGGGCGGCTGGCTGTGCTTCCGGTACGGCCGCCGCCGCGCCCTGCTGATCGGCGGTGTCACCCAGACCGCGAGCCTGGCGCTCTACCTGCTCGCCGCGCTGGGAACCGGGGGTTTCGGACTGATCGTCACCGCGAGTCTGGCCGAACATATCCTCGGCGGCGCCGCGACTGTAGCGGTTTTCACTCTCATGATGGACGCCTCGGACCGCGACCATGCCGGCAGCGACTACACGCTGCTGGCCTGCGCGGTCGTGACGGTGCAGGGTATCGCGGGGTTCGCGGCGGGTACGGTCGGCGAATTGCTCGGCTACCCGGCCCTGTTCGGGTCGAGCCTGGTCCTTTCCGGTCTCGGTTGCGCCGTGCTGATCATCGCGACAGATCGCGGCAAGGGCCCCAGCGGTGTGCACGAGGTATGGGACAGCCCCCGGCCGGCACGGCGGCGCCCGCCCGAATCCACAACCCGCGCGAAGCCCTCCGTATGAGTTTCTGCGCGCGGCAAACGGTTCGGCCTCAGCACACCGCTCCCCGGCTGTCACTCCGGTCTCAGCACACCCTCCAGGACTCGGCGCAGCAGCGGCTCGAAAAGATTCCCCGGCCCGCCGGAGCCGCGGTCCGACGGTTCGAGAGCCGCCGCCAGGTACCGATGATCACCTGCCGCGGCGATCTTGTGCACATAGGCCGCCTGGGAGATCTGCCGCGAACGGTTCGTCGTTCGCTCCCCGGCTTCGGCGCGCGCGAACTGCTGGACCAGCGCGTTCAGCACCGCAACCGCCTGCAATTTGACCGCCCCGGGCACGTCGACATCCGCCATCGCCCGTAGCGCGTATTCGAGATAGTCGATTCCGCGTGGTCCGACCCGGAGCGGCTCGACCGGGATATCGGTCAGCCAGGGGTATTTCACATGGACACTCTTCGCGCGGACCGCCAAGGCCACGAGGTCGTCGAGCGCCGAACCGCTCAGCGGTATATCGAGATCTATTTCGCCGGCGGCGAGATCGAGCATGAGGTCGAGTACATCGTCGCGACCGGACACGTAGCGGTACAGCGCCGACTGGCTGACGCCGAGTTTCTGCGCGATCCGGCGGGTGGAAACAGCCTGCAGACCGCCCTCGCCGGCCAGTTCGATCGCGGCGGCCGCGAGTTCGTCCCGGCTGTGTGCGGGCACCGGCCCGCGCCTGCCGTCGGCTCGTTCCCATACCGTCGGCGCCGCGTTCCCGGACTTCGCCACTCGCCGATCCCCTCTGTTCACCGATACCCTCTCTGCCGTATTCTAAATTGCGTTCAGTGAACGCTATTTATGGAGGTTCGGAATGTCACCCGACGAGACCTGGGGACCACGACGCTGGGCCCACAACGGTGCGGTACGCCTCGCCTTCGACGAGTTCGTATCGCCGCACGGCGGAGAACCCCTGCTCATTGCCACCGGACTCGGCGCGAACCGGCACTGGGTCCCCGACGGGTTCTGCGCACAACTGGCCGAACAAGGTTTCGCGGTGGCGAGATACGACCAACGCGACGGCGGCGAATCGACCCACCTGCCGCCGACAGCCGTACGGAACCCGATCACCGCACTATTGACCAGGCGCGGCGCGGCCTACACCGCAGAGGACATGGTCGACGACGCGATGGCGGTACTCGACGAACTCGGCCGGCACTCGGCGCATATCCTCGGCGTCTCCTTGGGCGGCGCGGTGGCCCAGCGCATCGCCCTCCGGCACCCCGGCCGCGTACGTTCCCTCATCACCTTCGACGCCGTTCCGGGCGATGTGACCGGACTGCGCACACTGCGTTACATCCGGTTGCGCACACTCGCGAAGTTCGCCCGGGTGGAATTCCCCGACACCCGGGAGGGCGCGATCGAGGCGGGCGTCACAGTCGCGAAACTGCTCTCCTCGCCGAAACGGGTGTTCGACGAGGTCGCCGTACGCACAGCCATGGAACACAACCCCGACAGCGGAATCCACGACCCGGAGGCGCAGAGCCGGCAGATCGGCGCGCAATGGAGCGGTCCGCCGATCACCGAAATCAACTGCCCCACTTTGGTAGTGCACGGCGAGGACGACCCGTTGATCAAAACCGGCGCCGCCCACGCCATCGCCTCCCGGATCCCCGGCTCGCGCCTGCTCCTGCTTCCCGAAGTAGGACACGAGCTACCCGAACACTCTTGGAGGCCCCTGGCCACCGCAATCAGAGAACTCGCCGACGGCCAACCGAGGCGCTGGTCGCCGATGAACCGGCCAGCGGTCTCGACGCGCTCGTCCACCTCGCACTCCCGGCCCGGACGTACAGCAACGACCCCACAATGCACGTCATGACCGGTTTCGGTAACAAGAGCGACTTCTCAGCGATGTTTTCCACACAGCATCAATTCAGGAGGTTCCGATATGTTTTCTGCGAAACGGCTCGCCGCCGGTGCCATCGTTGCCACCGCGACCGCGGGCACTGTACTCGCCGGTGGCGGTGTAGCCCAGGCCGATGTCCCGGTGTGGCAAGCCAATTGTCACGTCTACAACGTGTTCAACACCGGCGGAATGGCCAACTGCGAGCTGCCCACCTGGCACCAGGTGAAGCTCACCTGTGTCGCGTGGCCCGTCCCGTTCACCTACTGGAAGTACGGGCCGGTGCAGTACGGGCAGAACCAGTCCTGGGCCAGCTGCGACGCACCGGGCGCACTGGTACGGGTCGAGGTCATCCAAGCGTAGTCCGCGCCCAGTGATCCGCTGATCAGCGCGTCGACCCGGCCGAGGCCGGAAAACGGCCTCGGGTAGCTCAGCGGTGCACCGCTGCGCTACCACGCCGATCCATCAGACGCCGAACCGGAACTCGGCCGAATTCTGCAATCGAGCGACTTCCACGGCCAGAGCCGCCCGCAATTCGTCATGACACGGACCGAGCAGGGCCGCCGGCTCGTCCCACCGATCGGACGGGTAACTCAGCACCGGCATACCCACGAGATGTCCGGGCTCCCACTCGTACTGCGGCCAGATATTTCACGCAGACGCACAGCCGATCAACCGCCTGCCTTCGCGCCCTCGTGACGGACGCCGTCGACCCGGGTCGGACAACCGGTCCATCAGCACGACCGCAGCCCGCCGGCTCACCAGTCTGCTCATCGCCGCGGCAAACCGATTGCTCACCCCGTCGACGACGCTCGGACCTGGAGACCGGTGGTCGAGATGCGCCAGCGCAGTCGCCACCACCTCGGCCGCCGACCGCATCCGCGCGCCCGCGGTCGCATCATCGGTACCGACGACCGCATTGAACTCGGTATCCGTCGCCCCCGGCGACAACGCGAAAGCCGCGACACCACTATCACGCATTTCCGACCACAATGCCTCGGTGAAGCTGAGCACGAACGCCTTCGACGCGCCGTAGACCGCCATGCGCGGCGTCGGCGCATAGGCCGCCATGCTCGCGACATTGATCAGAAACCCGTTGCCCGCCGCGGCCAGATCCGGCAGGAATGCCGAGCTGAGCTGCACGGGCGCGGATACGTCCACCGCGATTTCCTGTGCGAGCTGTTCGGGGTCCTCATGGCGGAAGTGGCCGAAGGTGCCGAACCCCGCGTTGTTGATCAAGCTGGTGACCCGCAAGTTCCGCTCCGCGGCGGCCCGCCGCAGATCCGGTCCGGCGGAAGGTGACGCCAGATCGTAGGGGATCACCTCGACCACGGCTCCGTGCGCGGACCGCAACTCCGCGGCAAGTTCGTCCAGCAGGTCGTGACGCCGGGCCACCAGCACCAGCGCCGCCCCACGCGCGGCGAGCGCCCGCGCGAATTCCCGCCCGATTCCGGAACTGGCCCCGGTGATCAACACGGTCTGATCGGAATATGCAATCGGCATACCTGACATGCTAGGCCAGATTGACACTGAGTGCCAGATTGGCACGAGGTATGCTCCGCGCATGGCGAAGGAAACCGTATGGGACCGCCAGCGTGCGGCCGTCCGGAGCGAAATCGTCGGCACCGCCCTCGAGATGTTCCTCACCGACGGCTTCGACGAGACCCCGATCGACCGCATTGTGGAGGCGGTCGGCGTTTCCCGGCGGACCTTCTTCCGTTACTTCGGCACCAAAGAAGACATCGTCCTGGGCGACCTCGTCTCCCGTGGCCGAGTGATCGCCGGCGAATTGGCCGCCCGGCCCGCCGGCGAAGGCCCATGGGAAGCCCTCCGGGCCGCCCTCCACGCCAGCCGCGAAACCACGGTCCCCGATATGGACGCTGCCCTCGCGCTGGGAAAAATGCTTTTCGACACCCCGACACTGCGGGCACGACTGATGGAGAAACGACTGCGCTGGCAGGAGATGTTCGTACCGTTGCTCGCGGCACGGATGGACGGGCCCGCAGAACGGGCGACGCTACGTGCCACCGCGATCGTCGCGGCGGCACTCGCATGCCTGGACACGGCCTCGGAAGCGTGGATCGAATCGGACGGTGCCGGCGATCTCGCCGAACTCTACGACGAGGCAGTGACGGCGGTCCGGGGCTGACCGAGCCCGGAGCCATCATATGGTCCTCCGACCTCTCGGCCGGAGCGATGAGTTCTGGGTGGACCCGGCGTCGACACCTCTGGATACACCGACGAGCAATGGGTCAGAGCAGAAGTAATGGGTCCGGACAGTGATCCGGCCGGGGTGACCGGGAGGCGCAGTGAGTGGTACCAGAGTGTTGGTGGCGGGGGCGAGTATCGCAGGGCCCGCACTGGCCCACTGGTTACGTCGGCGGGGGGCCGAAGTGACCGTGGTGGAGCGGGCTCCCGCGTTGCGTCCGGGTGGGCAGGCTGTGGACGCGCGCGGAGTGACCAAGGAGGTCATCCGGCGGATGGGTCTCGGCCCGGCGGTGCGCGCGGCCTGCACCCAGACCATCGGCGCGCATACGGTGGACGTGGACGGCAATGTGCTGGAGACCTTCCGCGTGGACGACGACGGGGGCGACGGACTCATCGCGGAGATCGAGGTCCTGCGCGGTGACCTGTCGCAGGTGCTCTACGACGACACCCGCGACAGCGTCGAATACGTCTTCGGCGACCGGATCGCCCAACTCACCCAGGACACGGAGGTGGTCGACGTGACTTTCGCAAGTGGCGATCGGCGGCATTTCGAGCTGGTGATCGGCGCGGACGGGTTGTATTCGGCGCTGCGCACAATGGTTTTCGGCCCGCACGAGCAGTTCGTCCGCCACCTCGGGCATATACTGGCCTTCTACAGCGTGCCCAACGAGTTCGGGCTGGACAGATGGCTGATCGAGTATCACGAGTCGGGGCGCTCGGCCGGCCTGCGACCCATACAGGACGCCACCCGTGCAATGGCAATGTTCGCCTTCCCCGCGGCCGGTCTCGTCGTCGACTACCGAGACGTCGCGGCCCAGAAGCGCCTGCTGCGTGAGCAGATGGCCGGTTTCGGCTGGTGGACCCCGGCCATCCTCGCGCATCTGGACGATACTCCGGACTTCTACCTCGACCAGGTCGCCCAGGTGCTGATGGACCGCTGGTCCAGCGGACGGGTGGGGTTACTCGGGGACGCGGCATTCAGCTCGTCACCGATGTCCGGGCAGGGCACCGGACTGGCACTGGTCGGCGCGTACGTGCTGGCCGGTGAGCTGGCCACCGCCGGGTGGAATCCGGCGGCCGGGTTCGCCGCCTACGAGGAGCGGATGCGCCCGTTCGTCCAGGCCAACCAGGAGATCGCCCGATTGAACGCCCGCAGTCGCGACGTCGGCGACCCGAATGCCGAACCGATCCCCGATTTCACCGGAAAGTGGTTCGCCGAGCTGGTCGAGCGCGCGATCAACGGCGTAGAACTGCCGGACTACAAGGGGGTGCCGGACTCCCTCTCGGACGCTATACGTTGAAGCGGAATTCGACCTTATCGACAGGCTGGTAGCAACGTCATCACACGCCGTCGACCTGCTTCGCTATGAGGTTGCCCAGCTTCGGAACTCCAACGCGTTCCGCCGCGAACCAACGTCATAGCGAAGGCGCGATGTATTCGCACTGCAGGTCGGATACCCTCGCGATATGCTCGAAATCGTGGTCCGCGGCGAGCACGGTCGCATCGTTCACGATGGCATAGCCGGCGATGAGGATGTCCTGTGAGCCGGCCGCCCGGACAAGCCCCTCATTCCACAGCGCTGCCTGGATATCGAGCACGAGCGATTCATCGGGTGCGTGCTCGAGCGGGAATCCGAGAGAGATCTGCTCTCGGTAGTTCGCGTGCTCTTCGGGCGTTCGGGCGCTGTGGCAGAACTCGAGCACCTGCGGCGGGCAGGTGACGAACAGGTCGGCCGGTGCTCGCTCGATACGTCGCAGTCGCGCAGTGATACCCGGGTCCCCAGTGGCCAACCTCGCCCAGACGGAGTTGTCGACCAGGTAGTCGGTCACGAAGGCTCGGACTCGCCCGGAGAGACCACCGGCGCGCCGAGCTCGTTGTCGAGGTCGGTCAGTCCTGCGATACCGTCGATCATCGCACCCTTCTGCTTCGAGGCGATGAGTCGGCGCAACGCCAGGTCGAGGACGGCCCGGTTCGATCGCTCGCCCGTTAGCGCTCTAGCACGTTCGATGAGCCGCGGATCCAGGTCAACGCTGGTGACTGTCATGACAGCCCCTCTCAGTCTTATATGAGTGATTATATATCGAGCGGCCTGATGGGGCCACCCCGACCGTTCCGAGACTCCGGCTCGAGCAACCCATCACCCGCGGCCCGCAACATCAACTGACCTTGCACAAACCCGGGACCGCTACCGAGCATGGTCGCGTCACCGGACAGATCAGACTCCAACTGAGTAGCTTTCTGATGCCGAATGGGCCCTCAGCCCGACGTCTCAGCGCCTCAGAATTGGCTGCGATCGGCCGCGAAGGGGGGCGGCTTTCCAGCGGCCAGTCGGTATGGGCAACGACGCGTCGGGTGGCAAGAGCGCATAATGGAAAGCAGAAAGGTCGTCATGCGAGCGATACAGGGCCTGCTCAATTTCGTGTTGGGAATCGTAACGGCCGTGCTCGGCACGGTGGTCGGGTTGCTGGCGGCCGTGGTGTGGATCCTCGGTGCGGTGTTGTGTGCGACGATCCTCCTGATTCCGCTGGGGCTTCCCGTCATCAAGCTCGGCAGCCGCCTGTTCGGCCTTGCTCGACAGCTGATGCATCTCCCCTGACGCACCTCCCCGACATCCACGCCGCAGATAGCACTGTCCCCGACATCCACGACGCGCGCCGACTGGGCGAGGGAAAACTGCAGCCCAGGACATGCCTACTGCCGGTCAGCAAACTCGAGTCGTCCATCACATCCCCTGGGGATTTCTACCCACCGTATCGGGCGGCCAGCAACCCCTCGACACGAACATCCTGTAGTGCCGCACACCCCGTTGAGCGAACTGGTCAGCTTGCGGCGCCGGCAGTACTGCCGAGCCCCCACCCGGAAACCAGATGGGGGCTCAGCAGAGTCTCTACCAGCGGCGGTACACGCCCTGCGCTACTTCTTCGCAGACGCTAGTCCGCTGCGGAACTCCACTACGTCGCCGTCTGCCATGACGTAGTCCTTGCCTTCCATCCGGACCTTGCCCGCAGCCTTCGCCGCGGCCATGGACCCGGCCTCGACCAGATCGTCGAACGCCACCACTTCGGCCTTGATGAAGCCGCGTTCGAAGTCGGTGTGGATGACACCGGCGGCCTTGGGTGCGGTATCGCCCTGGTGAATGGTCCAGGCGCGGGCCTCTTTCGGACCGGCGGTGAGGTAGGTCTGCAGGCCCAGGGTGTGGAAGCCGGCGCGGGCCAGGGCGTGCAAACCGGGCTCGGATTGGCCGATGGATTCCAGGAGTTCGGCGGCGGATTCGTCGTCGAGTTCGAGGAGTTCGGATTCGACCTTCGCGTCCAGAAACACCGAATCCGCCGGGGCCACTGAGGCTTTCAGCTCGGCGACCTTAGCCTCGTCGCTGAGCACCGATTCGTCGGCGTTGAAGACATAGAGGAACGGTTTGGTGGTGAGCAGGGACAGTTCCTTCAGGAGTTCGCCGTCGATCTCCTTCGCGGCGTGGAACAGGGTCCGCCCGCCGTTGAGGATTTCCTGGGCCTGCTTCGCGGCGTCCGCGTAGGGCTTGCGGTCCTTCTTGACCTTGGCTTCCTTCTCGAGCCGGACGACCGCCTTCTCGAGGGTTTGCAGGTCGGCGAGGATCAGTTCGGTTTCGATGACCTCGATATCGGAGGCCGGGTTCACCTGGCCGTCCACGTGGACCACATCGTCGTCGGCGAACACGCGGACGACCTGGCAGATGGCGTCGGCTTCGCGGATGTTGGCGAGGAATTTATTGCCCAGGCCGGCGCCCTCGGAGGCGCCCTTCACGATGCCGGCGATATCGACGAAGGACACCGTGGCGGGGACGATACGGGCCGAGCCGAAGATTTCCGCGAGTTTCTCCAGCCGGGGGTCGGGCAGCGGAACCACACCGACGTTGGGCTCGATGGTCGCGAACGGGTAGTTCGCGGCGAGCACGTCGTTGCGGGTCAGCGCGTTGAACAGCGTCGATTTTCCGACGTTGGGCAGGCCGACGATTCCGAGGGTGAGACTCACGAGGACTGGAGTCTACGCGGGACAGCGGCCGGGTCGGCGGTCGGCCGTGCGTGGGCGCGGAAACCCCGGCGGCGATGCGCTCCGGACCGGCGTAGCGTGACAGCTATGGAGCCGACCTCTCAGGTGGTGACGGCCCACCCAACCCAGGCGCTGGCCGCTTTCATCGACGGATACATCGGCTACCGGATGACCGGGTTCGAAGCGGGCCTGCATCGTGGACTGCCGTCACGGCATATGACATTCATCGTCGCCATCGGGCCCGTCATCGACGTGATCAGCCAGACCGATGCCCGCCAGTCCCCGGACAACTACCGCTGCGTGCTCGGCGGCCTGCAGGACACCCCGGCGATGATCGCGCACGACGGTACTCAGGAGGGTGTCGCCGTGAAACTCACCCCGATAGGTTGCCGGGCGCTGTTCGGACTGCCGGCGGCGGAGCTGTGGAGTACGTCGATCGAATTCGCCGATCTCATCGGCGCGCCGGGACGGCAACTGTGGGACGAGCTCCAGGAGCATTCCGGCTGGCCACAGCGGTTCGCGGCCTGCGATCGCGTGCTGACCCGGCTGCTGATCCCGGAACGGACCGTGGGCCCGGAGCTGTCCTGGGCATGGCGGGCGGTGGCGCGGTCGCACGGGACGGTGGGCGTCGAACCGCTCGCCGAACGTATCGGGTGGAGCCGGCAGTACCTCACCAAACGGTTCACCGGCGAGTTCGGATTGAGCCCGAAGGTGGCGGGGCGGATAGCGCGGTTCGAGCGGGCCAAGCAGATGCTGCTGAACACCCCTTCGTTCGTTTCGATCGCGCAGGTGGCCGCCGCCTGCGGGTACTACGACCAACCGCATCTCAACCGAGAGTTCGCACGGCTGGCCGGGTGCAGCCCGACCCAGTGGCTCGCCGAGGAGATTCCATCCGTCCAAGACCCGGAGCTCGCCGGCGGGCCAGGCTGAAACCATGACCGCAACCGAGAAAAACACCACGACAACCACACCTGCCCCGACCGTCTGGCCGTGCCTGGGATTCCGGGACGCCCGCGGCACCGCGGACTTCCTGGTCCGGGCCTTCGGGTTCGAACTGACCGCGATATATGCCCGGGACGACGATCCGTCGGTGATCGAACACGCCGAACTGCGCTGGCCCGAAGGCGGCGGAATCATGTTCGGCACCGCCGGCAGAGGTGGCGGCCTGCCGGACCGGCGCACACCGGGTACCGAATCCGTGTATGTCGTCTGCACCGACCCGGACGCCCTCTACGAGCGGGCCACGGCCGCGGGCGCGGAGACGGTCGCCGGACTGAAGGACGAGGACTACGGATCGCGCGGGTTCACTGTCGCCGACCCGGAAGGCAATTACTGGAGTTTCGGGACCTACCGCGGCCAGTGACACCACGACCTGCTCCGTTTCGGACACCTCGAAGGGGACACGATGCCGATGGACAACGACGAGATGCGCGCCCTTTACCACAGGTGGTTGCCCGGACTGTGGAATTCGGCTCCCGATGCGATGCCGGCGATCGCCGCGGAGATCTTCGCACCGGACGCGGTGGGGCACTGGGGTGGCAGCCAGGACCCGGTAGGCCCGAAGGCGATCGCCGCGAAGGTCCAGGAAACCTTCACCATGTTCGACAACGTCTCGGTCACGCTGCTCACCCAACCCATCGTGGACGGCAACTGGATCGCGGCGCGGTGGGAATTCGCCGGGAGATATATCGGAGGCGTGCCCGGTGTCGGGGCCGCGGCCGGCACCCGGGTGCGCTACCCCGGTATGGACCTGTTCCGCGTCGCGGACAACCGGCTCGCCGAATACTGGCCGCACGGTGCCGATCTGCTCCTGATGCGGCAACTGGACGCACTGGGCTGATCGACGCGCTCCCGCGCGCTTGACCTTCAGGTTGCTCGAAGCCCGATGATGGGCGGGTGCCCGAATCCGACCTGATCACCATCGGCGCGTTCGCCCGCTCCTGCGGTATCACCGCCAGCGCGCTGCGGTTCTACGACGACTCCGGCCTGCTCGCGCCGGCCGGGGTCGACGAGATCACCGGCTACCGCTACTACGCCCCCGAGCAGGTGGCTCGGGCGGTGACCATCCGGCGGCTACGGGATATCGGTATGCCACTGGACGGTATCGCCCGGGTGCTCGCGGCCGACGCGCACGCCGGCGCCGGGCTGATCGACGACCATATGGCGCGGCTGGTCGAGCGCACCCAGCAGGCGCGGCGGACCGCGGAGATCGTGAAGGCCGCCCTGGGCGAATCCGCCGGATGGCCGGTGGCGACGGTGCGCGGGCCGGTGCTCGCGGCGGCGGTCGAGCAGATCCTCGCCGCTACCGGCGCCGACCCGGACCTGCCGGTATTGGCCGGCGTCCGGCTGGAGGCAACAGCCGACTCGCTGACTCTCACCGCCACCGACCGGTACCGGTTGTCCACCCGCACCGTAGTCCCCGAACAGGCCGGATCGGCCGAATGGGCGGCGACCGTGGACGGCGCCGATCTGAGCGCGGCATTGCAGGAGATCCGCCGGGCCCACCTGGTGGATCTAGAAGCCGGCGAGCACAGCATCCGGTTCCGCTCGGACGACGGAGTCGTGCGCACCTGCCGGACGCTGACCGACCCGTTCCCCGATCACCGCGCACTGCTGGCATCGCTACCCTCGGCACAAACGCACGTGGTGGTCCCGAAACACGAACTGATGCGCGCACTGGAACAACAGCGGGCACGCTACCTCCGGTTCGCTGTCGCGCCGGGCTCAGTCACTGTCTCCGGTACGGCAGACGAACCCGTATCCGAAATGTCCGCGCTGGTCACCGGGCCACCGGGCGATCTCGTCTTCGGTTTCACCATCCTGCACCCGGCCGTCGCCACCGCCATCGGCCCCGATGTGCGGATGGATATCGGCGGCCCGCGGGACCCGATGGTCGTCCGGTCCGCGGACAACGGCGATCTCACCACGCTGGCCATGCCGGCCGACCCCACAGTTGTCGACACAGAGAACGGAACCCTGAATTGACCACCGACCAGCTGTCCCCCGACACCACCATGAACGCGATCAACGAGGCCGTCGTGCTCGGCCGAACCGGTGATCTCGAAACCGCGCGTACCCGGCTGCTCGAGCTCTGGGCCGAGATCGGCACCGCCGGCGACCCGCTGCACCGCTGCTCCCTCGCCCACTACCTGGCCGACCTCTACGACGATCCCGCCCAGGCATTGGCCTGGGATATCCGGGCACTCGACGCCGCCGACACCCTCGGCGACGATCGAGCCCAGCAGTACCACGCGAGCCTGCACGTGGCCGGCTTCTATCCCTCACTGCACCTCAACCTGGCCGACAACTACCGGCGGCTGGGGTCGTGGGACGCGGCGGGCGAACAGATCACCGCCGCCCGCAGACATCTGAATGCCCTCCCGGACGACGCCTACGGCGCGATGATCCGTACTGCCCTCGACGAGGTCGCGGAATCGATCGCCCAGCGATCAACAGAGCCCCGCCCAAGTGCGCCGGCGCCGAAGGCTTGAACGAATCAGCGGCGGGCCGCACGAAAGTCACTGTCCCGGCAGGCGGTAACGCCGATCTCTCCACGCGCACGGCAGCGAGGCCGCGGACCGTCACTCCGGTCTCACCCGCACGGGCAGAAGATCACCTGATGCGCCGGACACCGCCTGGATAGGGTCGGTGGGTGATCTCCTTCCGGGCCGTCGGGCGGGCAATGTATGTCACCGTCGCGGCCGTTCTCACGTTGCTGATCCTCGTTCCGCAGGTCCGGCTGTACCGGGACGGACAGCCACGCACGGATGTCATTGCCCAACTGCGGTTCCTGCGCACGGAATTGGGGGCGGGGCTCGGGGAGGAGATGCAGGGCATGTTCCCGGAGGGGTTCTTCTTCGCACATGCCCTGTACGGGTTGGCGTGGACCGATATCGCCCGTGACGACGCAACATATCGGGACGAAGCGATAGGTCAAGCACGCTGGGCGCTGGAACGACTGGAATCACGTTCGGGGAGAGATCCTTTCGATTCGAGCCTGCGTCCGGCGCACGGAGTGTTCTACGTCGGCTGGTCCAGTCGATTGCGCGGGGCCGTGATCGAACTGGCCGGCCCCGGCGCAGCGGAGAGGGCGCAGTTCACCGCCGACTGCGCGGCGCTCGCGGCAGCTTTCGAGGCGGACGGGCCGTTTCTCGAGGCATATCCGGGGCAGGCCTGGCCGGTCGACAGCGTGGTCGCCGTCGCGGCGCTGCGATTGCACGATCGGGTGGTCGCGCCCCGTTTCGGACAGGCGATATCCCAATGGCTGGTATCCGCTCGCAACCGGCTCGATCCGGCGACCGGGTTGCTTCCGCACGCGGCGGCACCCGTGACCGAGGGCGCGCGCGGCTCCTCCCAGGCCCTGATCCAGCGGTTCCTGCCGGAAATCGACAGCACCTGGGCCGGCGAGCAGTACGCCACGTTCCGTAGCGCGTTCGTCGGCACCCCACTCGGCCTGCCGGGGGTACGCGAGTATCCGCACGGGCGCGACGGTGCGGGCGATGTGGATTCCGGGCCGCTGATTCTCGGCGTCAGTGCCTCGGCCACGGTGGTCGCTCTCGGCGCGGCCCGCATGCACGGTGATCAGTCCCTCGCCGGAGCGCTCACCGGCCTCGGCGAAAGCCTGGGCGTACCGGTTACGCTCGGCGAGTCCAAGCGCTACGCCTTCGGCGTGCTCCCGATCGGCGATGCCTTCCTTGCCTGGTCCTTCGCCGCCCCTGCCGCCACCGGACCATCTTTTCTGCCGGTGACCGCCTGGTGGTGGCGCTTACCCTGGCACGCGCTCACGCTGGCGGTCATTGCCGTGCTGTGGTTACCGGTGGCCCGGATTCGCGTCCGGCGTTCACTTCGCGGCGGCCATGGTCAGGGCGCGACGAGCTTTGCGAAGTCGGGCGCGTAGACGGTCATCCAGTGCGGACGCAACCGGTAGAAGACGACGTCGCTGTCCCAGTCGAAGGCATCGTCGCCGTAGTGGTCCTTGAAGTACGCGAGCAGCTCGGGCCACTCGGCGTCCGGCTCACCGCTCGCCGGATTCAGGATCTCCGCCGTGCCGTGCGTGAACACGCCCAGTTCCTCACCGTCCATATGCGCGACGCTGGCACCCGGACGCGCCGCGAGATGGCGGGCCTTCGCGGCGTTACGCGCCGTACCGAAGTACCAGCGGCCGTGCAGGAAGTGCCCGTCGACGCCACTGATCCGTGGTTCTCCCTTGGCGGTGACGGTGGACAGCGCCAGCGTGCGCATACCGGTGAGAACCGCGGTGAGCTGTGCCGCGGTCAAGGTGCGATCCGTGGCGATGATCGAACGCAGGTGGCTCGTGGAGCCGGCGAGGGAGGTATCGAGCAGGGCCTGCAGTTCGGCCAGTTCTTCCGGAGTTTCGCGCATTGCCCCACCGTAAACGCGCCCGGGCCCGCCGCGGTTGACCGAAATTGCTCGATTCGACGGCGACCGGCCGGCGCCGCGCGGGACGGAGCACTGTCCGCTCGGCGCGCCACAGCGACCGTTCGGCGCAATCGTCCGACCGTCCGGTACCCATCGGTTAACTTCATGTGACAGGCATGTCCGCTCGCTGTACAGGAGTTGCCCGATGGGGACAATCGAATACCTCAAGACCGACCCCGACCGACCACCGGTCGGTGTGGTCGACCGCTCCCCGATCACACCCGCCAAGAAGGCGATCTTCGCGGCCATCGGGGTGCTCGGGGCAGTGGCCTGGACGATCCTCGCGATTGCGCGCGGTGAGTCGGTCAATGCCGTCTGGATCGTGATCGCCGCGGTCTGCACCTACATCATCGCCTACCGGTTCTATGCCCGGCTGATCGAATACAAGGTGGTCAAACCCCGCGACGACGTCGCGACGCCCGCCGAGATCCTGGACAACGGCAAGGACTTCATGCCGATGGACCGCCGGGTGCTGTTCGGGCACCATTTCGCGGCCATCGCGGGTGCGGGTCCGCTGGTCGGACCGGTGCTGGCGGCACAGATGGGGTACCTGCCGGGGACCATCTGGATCATCGTCGGTGTGGTGTTCGCCGGTGCCGTCCAGGACTACCTGGTGCTGTGGGTATCGATGAAGCGGCGCGGCCGCAGCCTCGGGCAGATGGCGCGCGACGAGCTCGGCGCGATCGGTGGCGTGGCCGCGATCATCGGCGTGCTGGTGATCATGATGATCCTGCTGGCGGTACTCGCACTCGTCGTGGTGAACGCGCTCGCGGAAAGCCCGTGGGGTGTCTTCTCCATCGCGATGACCATCCCCATCGCCCTGTTCATGGGTGTTTATCTGCGCTATCTGCGGCCGGGTGCGGTCGGTGAGATCTCGGCCATCGGGTTCGTACTGCTGATCCTGGCGATCATCGCGGGCGGCTGGGTCAACGAGAACGAGACCTGGGCGGGCTGGTTCACCTTCTCGCCGGTCACCATCTCGTGGATGCTGATCGCCTACGGTTTCGTGGCCTCGGTGCTACCGGTCTGGCTGCTGCTGGCGCCGCGCGACTACCTGTCGACATTCATGAAGATCGGCACCATCGGGCTGCTGGCCGTCGGCATCCTGGTCACGATGCCCGTACTGAAGGCGCCGGCGATCTCGGAGTTCGCCACCTCGGGCACCGGTCCCGCGTTCGCGGGCAGCCTGTTCCCGTTCCTGTTCATCACCATCGCCTGCGGTGCCCTGTCCGGTTTCCACGCACTGGTGTCGTCGGGGACGACGCCGAAGCTGCTGGAGAAGGAATCGCACGCCAAGGTCATCGGCTACGGCGGCATGCTGATGGAGTCGTTCGTGGCGGTGATGGCCATCATCACGGCCTCGATCATCGACCAGCATCTGTACTTCGCGATGAACGCCCCGGCCGGTGCGACCGGCGGTACCGCGGAAACCGCCGCCGCCTACACGAACAGCCTGGGTCTGTCGGGTCCGCCCACCAGCGGTGCCGCACTCGATCAGGCCGCGGTGGATGTCGGCGAGGAATCGGTGATCTCCCGTACCGGCGGCGCGCCGACCCTGGCGATCGGTATCTCGGAGGTGTTCGCGGGATTCCTCGGCGGCGCCGGGATGAAATCCTTCTGGTACCACTTCGCGATCATGTTCGAGGCGCTGTTCATCCTGACCACGATCGACGCGGGCACCCGCGTGGCGCGGTTCATGCTCTCGGATTCGCTCGGTAATCTGCGCGGTCCGGCCCGCAAGTTCTCCGATCCGTCCTGGCGGGTGGGCGCCTGGCTGTGCTCGGCGATCGTGGTGGCGGCCTGGGGTTCGATCCTGCTCATGGGCGTCACCGACCCACTGGGCGGCATCAACGCCCTGTTCCCGCTGTTCGGTATCGCCAACCAGCTGCTGGCGGCGATCGCACTGGTGGTGGTGCTGACCATCCTGGTGAAGAAGGGGCTGACGAAATGGGCCTGGATCCCAGGTATCGCACTGGCCTGGGATCTGATCGTCACCATGACGGCCTCCTGGCAGAAGATATTCTCCGCCGACCCGAAGGTGGGCTACTGGAAGCAGAACAGCATCTGCCGCGCCGCCCGCGATGCCGGTGACCTCTGCCTGACCGCCAAAACCCCCGATGACGTGGACGCGGTGATTCGCAATACGTTCATCCAGGGCACGCTGTCGATCGTCTTCGCGGGGCTCGTGCTGATCGTGGTGCTGGCCGGAGCGTGGGTGTGCTACCGGGCCTGGAAGGCCGGCGGTACGTCCACCACGGAATCGCCGGAGGAGCCGTCGAAGATCTTCGCACCCAGCGGCTTCCTGGCGACCTCCGCGGAGAAGAAAGTGCAGCAGGAGTGGGACGAGCTGATCGCCAAGGGCGAGGTCGCGGTACCGGGGTCGGCCCACGCGGAGGTACGTAGTTGATCCGCCCCGCCGTCCCGGATCGCCCGGACACCCCGGCACGCCACACATCGTGGCGTGCGGGGGCAGCCGCGGTGGTCCGGGCGGCGCGGTCGGTCGTCTGGTATGTCGACTCCGTCCTCGGCGGCCAGGATTACCAGCGATATGTAGCCCATATGCGCCGGGCGCATCCGGGCGAGCCGATCGCCGACGAACGCGTCTACTGGCGTGAACGGTATGCCGACGCGGAACGGAACCCGGGCGCCCGCTGCTGCTGACCGATCGGTTGCGGCACCTCGGAGACTCGCCGGTTGCGATGTCCGTTTTCCGCTAGCCACAGCCCGCCCGACCTGACATCGTGAACCGGGTGAGCATCACGGTCCTGGATTTCGAGCGCTGCTACCGCGCCGTCACCGCGCGCGACTCCCGGTTCGACGGGCAGTTCTACACTGCCGTCCGCACCACCGGGATCTACTGCCGCCCATCCTGCCCGGCCATCACCCCCAAACCCGCCAACGTGACGTTCCTGCCCACGGCGGCCGCCGCCCAGCAGGCCGGTTACCGGGCCTGCCGGCGTTGCCTGCCCGATGCCGCGCCGGGGTCACCGCTGTGGAACACCCGGGCGGATCTCGCGGCCCGGGCCATGCGGCTCATCGGCGACGGGGTGGTGGAACGGGGCGGCGTGTCGGCGCTGGCGGCGAAACTGGGCTATTCACAACGCCAGCTCACCCGGGTCCTGACCACCGAGCTCGGCGCCGGGCCGCTCGCACTGGCGCGGGCCCATCGGGCGCATACGGCACGGCTGCTCATCCAGACCACGGATATGCCGATGTCCGATATCGCCTTCGCCGCAGGCTTCGCGAGTATCCGCCAGTTCAACGACACCGTGCGGGAAGTATTCGCGGTCAGCCCCAGCACGATGCGCACCGAGGCCCAGCGGCGGGGTCGCTCCGGAACACAGCGGCAGCGCCGCTCGGAATCACCGGGGCAGGCTCGTGCGGACGGGCAATGGGCGAACGACCCGGCGGCCACCACCGGCTGCGGCACCCTCACCCTGCGCCTGCCCTATCGCGAGCCCCTCGATCGCGAGTGGCTGGAATGGTTTCTGTCGGCCCATACGACCCCCGGGCTGGAGCTGTGGCAGTCCGGACCGGCCGGCGAAGGCACCTACCTGCGTAATCTCCGCACCCCGCACGGTTACGCGGGAATACGGCTCAGTGTGCTGCCCGGCCATGTCCGCGCGGAATTGGCGCTGCGCGATATGCGCGATCTCGCACCCACGGTGGCCCGGATCCGGCATCTACTGGATCTGGATGCCGATCCGGTCGCCATCGACGAAGCGCTCCTGCACTCCGGGCAGCTGCCGGGCACGTCGACCGGCGAAGACGCCCAGTTCACCCCGGGCATCCGGGTACCCGGATGCGCGGACGCACCGGAATTGTTGTTGCGCACCATGATCGGGCAGCAGATCTCGGTGGCGGCCGCGAACACCCATACCGCCCGCCTGGTCGCCGCGCTCGGCGAACCCACCGACGGGCCGATACCGCGACTCTTCCCCACCGCCGCGGCGATCGCCGAGAACGGCGCGGAAGTACTGGCCGGCCCCGCCCAGCGGATCCGGTCGATCACCGCCGTCGCGGCCGCGCTGGCAAGCGGCGAACTGGTTCTGCACCAGGGCCGGACGGCCGCGGACCTGCGCCGCGATCTGCTGGCACTCCCGGGCGTCGGCCCGTGGACCGCCGACTATGTGACCATGCGGTTGCTCGCCGACCCCGATATCGCGCTCACCACCGATCTCGTGGTCCGCCGCGGCGCCGCCCGGCACGGGATCGACCTGTCCGACACCACGCGCTGGTCGCCCTGGCGCTCCTACCTGTCCATGCAACTGTGGCGGTCCGAACTGCGTGCCCGCGCCGCGAACGGCGCCGCCGTGCCGAAAACCGCCGAATCCGAAGCGAAAGTGAGTACCTCGTGATGTCCGCTCCCACCCTCTCCCCCGCCCGCACCGGCACAGCCGATTTCGCAACGGTCGATACGCCGATCGGCCCGTTCACCACCATCGTCGCAGCGGACGGGGCGGTACTGGCGGCCGGCTGGACCGCGGCACCGGAAGACCTGCGTGTTCTCGTGCATTCCACCCTGCGACCGAACGACCTGCGCGCCCGCACCGAACTCGGCTCCGTGACCGCTGCCGTCACCGCCTATCACCGTGGCGACCTGACCGCGATCGATACCGTCCCGGTACGGCAACAGTCGGGCGAATTCCTCGCCCACGCCTGGGATGTGCTGCGCACGGTACCCGCCGGAGACCCGATCTCCTACACCGCTTTCGCGGCCCGCGCCGGCCGCCCGGCCGCCACCCGCGCCGCCGCCGGCGCCTGCGCCCGCAATGCCGCCGCGCTCTTCGTGCCGTGTCACCGGGTCCTGCGCACCGACGGAACCCTGGGCGGTTTCCGGTGGGGGCTGCCCGCCAAACGCTGGCTGCTCGACCACGAGTCGCGCCGCTGACACCGATTCAGACCACGGTGGCCTGTACCCGGGAACCGTGCGGTCCGCGGATCACGTGGAGGCGGCTGGGGATGCGCTGGCGCATCTCGTCGACATGGCTCACCAGGCCGACCACCCGGCCGCCGGCGCGCAACTCGTCGAGCACGCCCATCACGGCATCCAGCGTGTCGGCGTCCAGGCTGCCGAAACCTTCATCGATGAACAGGGTATCCAGGATGATCCCGCCGGCCTCGGCGGCGACGGTATCGGCCAGGCCCAGCGCCAGCGACAGCGAAGCCATGAAGGTCTCACCGCCGGAGAGTGTGCGGGCGGGGCGGACGACACCGGTGTAGTCGTCGTGGATATCCAGTCCCAGCCCGCCACGCCGGCCGTGCGTACCCGCACGGTCGGTGTGCACGAATTCGAACCGTCCGCCCGACATTCGGCGCAGTCGCGCCGACCCGGCCACCGCGACCTCTTCCAGCCGGGCCGCGAGCACATAGGACCGCAGCGACATCCGCCGGTTGTTCTCGCCACGGCCGGCCACCACCTCGGCCAGCTCCGCCAATTCCCGGTGCGCCCGCTGGGCCGGGGTGATCAGATCCACGGCCGCCCACAACTGCCCGCACAGGGTTTCCAGCCGGGTCACCCGCTGCACGGCGGCCCCGTGTACGGCCACCGCTTCGTCCAGCGCCTGCCGCGCCTTGTGCACCGCCTCCGCGAGTCCATCGGGGTCGCGGGGTTCGGCGGCGGCGGCCGCCTGGATCTCCGGTTCGTCCACCACGGCTTGTGCGGCCGCCCGCAACTCCTCGGCGGCGGCCAGTGCTGCACGGATGGTTTCCTGCCGTTCCCGGGTCCGGGTCGCCACCGCGATCAGAGGCGCGTACCAGCGCAGGACGGCCAGTAGTGCCGCAGGCACAGTGGGCGCTCCCGACGCCACAGCGGTCTCCGGATCACCCGCCACCCCGCCTGCGCCGGACCCCTCGGCGTCACCCGCCACTCCCACGACACCAGAGCCCTCCGACTCACCAGCCACCCCCCAGACACCGGAGCCCGCGGCGGTACCAGCCACTCCGGCGATACCGGAACCCTCTGCCCTACCGGACATCCCGGGTTCCTCGGGCTCGCCGGCACCTCCGGCGACATCGGACGGCTTCGGTCCGCCGGCGTCCCGTGCAACGCCCCGCACTGCCGGTCCTTCGACCGCCCCCGTGGCGTCGGTGGCCCCGGCGCCGGCCGACGCCGCCACGGCACCGGCCGCATTCCGTCCGTAGTCGTCCCCCGCCGCACCCGGCGCGACCGTTGACGGCTCCGCCGATGCAGCGAATCCAGGCCCGCCGGGTACATCGGTGACCGCCGGGAGCCCGACATCACCCGGCGCGTAGGCGGCGGGCACCTCTGCGGCACAGACATCCGGGGCAGTGTCCTGACGGTCCACGCTCTGGTCGGCGTACGAACCGAAACCTGCTGCGGTCGCCAGCTTTTCGACTCGGGCAACACAGCCTGCCACCTTGTCCCACGCGGCCCGCGCGGCCGCCAGGGTTTCGCGCCGTTCCCCGGCGGCGGCGATCAGCGCGTACAGGCGTTCACGGCGCCGGCCGATCGTCATGTCGCGACCCGCCGCGGTGCGCAGTTTGCGCTCGATTTCGGTGAGGCGGTGCTGTCCGGCCCGGATCTGCGCGGCCACCGCGCCGGCCTGTGTCTCGGTTTCGCGCAGGGCATCGTGCAGCCGATTCTCGTCCGCGCGCAGGCGAGTGAGCTCGGCGGCGCATTCGTCGGCGGTGGCGGCCAGTTCTTCCGCGTCACCGCAGCGGTCGGTGGCCCGGTCCAGGGCGGCGGCGAGTTCCACCCGGTCGGTATCGCCGCCGCGGGCGACGAGGGCTTCGATCTCGCGTTCCACCTCGGCCATCGCGCTCTGGGAACGTTCCAGCGTCAGGTGAGCAGCGTGTTCGGCCGCGACCGCCGCCGCTTCGTCCGATTCGGACACCGACGTGGTGCCGGGCCGCGCGGGCTGTGGGTGGTCGGCCGATCCGCACACGGCGCAGGCCTGTCCGTCGACGAGGTGCCCGGCCAGTTCCGCGGCCATCCCGGCCAGACGCTGCGCACGCAGATCCAGCACCCGCTCGCGGGCTTCCAGATGCGCCGCCCGCGCCGTGTCCGAATCGACACGCGCCCTGTCCAGCCTCGTCCGCGCCCCGGCCAGTTCGACCGCGGCCGTGGCCGCCTGCCGCAACCGCTCGTGGTCGGACCGCAGCCCGGGCAGCGCCGCCTTTGCGTCGTCGGCCTCCCGTGCCCGGGCCTGGGCGGCCGCGAGGATCTCCGGCAACTGCGCCCGGTGGGCGGTGAGTTCGGCGGCCCGGTCGCGCAGCCGCGTATCGGTTTCCCGAAGTTCGCCGAGTTCGCTCCGCAACTTCTCGGCATCCGCGGCGGCAGATCGGATTTCCTCGAGTTTGCCCAGGTGCGCGCTCCACCCGCGGATCGCGGTATCCAGCGTGAGATCCTCGTCCGGGTTCTCCGTAGCGGGCCGTGTGACAGCGCCGGTCGCGGTGTCCTCACCGGAATCGACGGTCGCGCCCGGTCCGGACACCGTGTCGGCTTCGGCTTCGGCTTCGGCTTCGGCTTCGGCTTCGGCTTCGGCTTCGGCTTCGGCTTCGGCTTCGGCTTCGGCTTCGGGGGGCACCGATACACCCACCGCTCGCTCCGGTTCCAGGGCGAAAAGAGCGAAGTCGTCGCCGTCTTCGTCGCGACTCGACTCGGTTCCGGTATGGAGTTCACCGGCCACGGTGTTGCCCTGAGCGGATTCACCGGGTCGGTTCCCGGCGGCCCGATCGCTGTGCGCCCCAGGCCGTACCAGGTGAATTCCCGGAACATCCAAGCTTTCGGGGGCAGCGGCCAGCCGAGCCAATCGCCGGGCCGCCTCCTCGGCCTCCGCTTCGCATCCCCGCGCGGCTTCCACCGCTGCCTCGGCTTCTGTCAGCCCGGCGGCCACGGGCTCGGCACGTCGGGCCCGTTCCAGTTCGGCCCGGTCCGCTTCGCGTTGCCGGGCACCGGCCGCGTAGTCGTCGAGCTGCTGCCGGGCGAGCGAGAGACGGCGGCGCCGTTCGGCCGCGCGTCGTTCACTTTCCGCCTGTTCGTCGGCGTCCGCCGATTCCGCCCGGCGCAACGCCAATTCGCGTTGTGCCATATCCAGGTCGCCGCGGGCGGTGGTCAACAGATCCTGTGACCATTCGACCGCGTCGAGGATGTCGATCCGTTCGGTGCGGTCGATACCGGCGGTCACCGCGACCCGGGTGATCAGATCTTCGACATTGCGCTGCTGCGCTCCGATCTGTTCACCGGAGTTCTTGCGCTGCGCGGCGAGCCACTGTTCGGCCGTGCCGAAGCGGCCGGTGTCGAACAACTTCTCCAGCAGCCGTTCCCGGTCCTCGTTCTCGGCACGCAGGAAACGAGCGAAATCTCCCTGCGGTAGCAGAACGACCTGGAAGAACTGGTCGGCACTCATTCCGAGCAGGCGGATGACCTCGTCGCCGATCTCGTTGATCCGCGACAGATTCGTGCCGCGGCCGTCCAGCCAGGTGAGAGTGGCCTTGGCGTTCTCCACCCGGGTTCCGCTGCCGCGCAGTTTGGGCCGTTCGAATTCCGGGCTGCGGATGATCCGCACCCGGCGGCCGCCCAGGGTCGCCTCGAGATCCACCTCCGGCCGGATATTCGCGGGCGCGTGGTCGGAATGCAGGCGTTTGTCCCCGCGGGCACCGGGGACCCGGCCGTAGAGCGCGTAGGCGATGGCGTCGAGGATCGTGGTCTTACCCGCGCCGGTGCGACCGTGCAGCAGAAACAACCCGTCCGCGCCGAGTTCGTCGAAATCGATCGTCGTGGTTTCGGCGAACGGGCCGAACGCCGTCATCTGCAGCCGGTGCAGCCTCATGCCGTGAGTTCCGTTCGGGCGGCCGCCGGTTCCGCGGCGGCGCCACCGCCGGACTCGGGCTCACGCACCGCAGCAGCCATCGCCCGGGTCAGCCACTGCATCTCGGTTTCGCTGGGCTCGCCCCGGACATCGCTGAGAAACGTACGCGCGATATCCGTATCGTCGCGGCCGCGCACCCGCTCCCGGTACTTCAGGGCCGTGTCCGCCTGTGGACGCTCCCATTCCACATGCACCGCGTGCGGAAATCGCTCCCGCAGTTTCCGCATGGCGTCCACCGGGCGGGCGTAATCGGTGAGGGTGACCGAGACGTAGTGCTGTTCGGCCGGCTCCCACGCGGAATCGCCGAGCAGATCCTCCAGGGTTCCGGTGAGTTTGCTCAGTCCGCGCACCTGTGGCAGTTCGTGTTCCCGCACCCGGGCGGGACCCGCGGCGTCGAGATCCACCAGCCACACCTTCTTCCGGTGCGAGCTCTCACCGAACGAGTACGGCAGCGGCGATCCCGAATAGCGCACCGATTCGGCCAGCGTCTGCGGGGAATGCAGGTGCCCCAGGGCGACATAGTCGGCGGCGAGATCGGTGAACAACTGCAACGGAACCGTCTCCACTCCGCCCACCGAGATGGAACGCTCCGAACCACCGGCCACCCCACCGACCACGAAGGCGTGCGCCAGCAGTACCGCCCGGACGCCCGGGCGCTCCGCCATATCGGCGCGGATACGGGTCAGCACCGCGGCCAGCACCTCGGCATGGGAGCGCGCCTGCGGAACCCCGAGTTCTGCCCGGCATATCTCCGGCTCCAGGTAGGGGATCCCGTAGAACGCGACCTCGCCGAAGGTGTCGGACAGCAGGATCGGCCGGTGCGAATCGGCCACGGTGGTGCGCAGATAGAGCCCGCCGGCGGCGGCGAAACTGGCTCCGGCCCCGAGCCTGGTGGGGGAATCGTGGTTGCCCGCGGTGGCCACGATCCGTGCCCCGGCAGCGCGAATCGCCTCGAAACCCCTGTTGCACACCGCGATAGCGTCGGCGCTGGGGATGGATCGGTCGTAGACGTCGCCCGGCAGCACAACGGTGTCCACCTCCTCCGCGGCGACGAGTTCGGCTATCGCCTCCAGGACCCGCTCCTGGTCGGCCAGCAGGTCGACGCCGTGGAAGGTGCGCCCGATATGCCAGTCCGACGTATGCAGGATTCGCATGACCGCGAACTTAGGGCAACCCACCGACAGCTTTCAATGCGAATCCGATTCCCGGTCGCGCCACACCGGCAACACGCCGACGTCCTTCTCCGCCCGTCGATCCGGACGCATCGCGCACCGGCGGCAGTGTCTCAGTCCGGCCCGTGTCTCGAATGAGCCATCGTGGCGGGCGCCACCTACGGGACTGGACAGTCATGAATACGCCCGCCGAGCACGGTTTCCGCACAATCGTGGCGCCGGACCCGCCGTGCCGTAACACGGCCGACCCTTCCGGGCGATAGTGTTCATTACGTGGCTGCTTCCCAACGAGTGAATTCCCGGGTGCCCGCGCCGCAACGTTCGTTACTGCCGACGGTGCCGGGCGTACCGGCGTATGCCGCGGTGCTCATCGCGGCGGCGTGTACTTTCGTGGGCTTCCTCATCGATGCCCTCGGCGATGTCACGGACCTCACCGGTACCTTCAGCGCCTTCTATATCGTCGGCTGTCTGGCGGCCGTGGCGGCCGTGCGGTTCCGCGGTCTGTTCACGACGATGGTGTTACCCCCGCTGCTGCTGTTCATCGCGGTTCCGATCGCCTATCGCCAGCTCACCGGAAGTAGTACCTCCTCGCTCAAGGACATCCTGCTGAACCTGGCCATCCCCCTGGTCCACCGCTTCCCTCCGATGATGCTGGCCACCGTGCTGGTATTGCTGGTGGCCGCGATCCGGATCGCGCAGTACCGGTCGGAGAAAACGGCCCGGGAAACCGCCGAGGCACGCCGCGGCACCAGCTGGGGACGGCGCGAACGGCGGACGGGCCGCGCGGAGCCGAGGAGCCGCGCGGAAGACCGGCCGCGCCGCGATACCGCGAAGCACCCCGGGCGAGGACAGTCGAAGCGTTCGGCGGCGGGCGAAGGCAAAACAGCCCGCGGAGGTAAACCCACCCGCGCCGAAACGCTGGCCGCACGTACGAAGACGAGCACGAAGACCAAGGCCAAATCCCGGCCGAAGCGCCCGCAGAACCCCGAGCCGGATTACACGCGCGAATCCGCCCCCGAACCCCCGCGCCGCGATGGACGCGGCCGGCCGGCCACCGAACAACCGGCACGCGCGGCAGCACCGCGCTCCCGGGAGGGCCAGCCGCGGGGCCGGGAAGTGCATCAGCCCCGCCCGCCGCACCCCGGTGCCCCGGTTCCGGAAGAACCGGCTCGAGCCCGCCCCCGGCGCGGTGGCGGCGAACCACCGCGCCAGCCGCAGGTCGCCCGGTTCCGCGATCGCGAGCCCATCCCGGAACGCCGGCGCCCGGAACGGATGTGAACGGGCCGGGACAGCAGTTCCGCAGGCAGGGCGTGTCGCAGATCGGCGCCGACATGCTTCGGCACTCCTGTTGATCGCACAACCTGTCAGGTGGCCGGCAGCGCCCTGGTGACAGTCGGCGGACAGCGCATGGACCCGCCGGCCCGCAACCGCCGCGCGGCAGCGCCCGAACGCGCCGTTCTCGGACACCGGCTCACCTGGTGGGGCGTCACACTTGCGCGTCCTGCGGTCGACTCCGGTCCCGCGCGTCACCCGACCAGACGGCAACCGCACGCGAGCCGGCATCGGCGCGTCCGCAGACCAGCGGGGAGAGCTACGTACCCTCACCCGGCCGCATACCAGCGTAATCGCAACCCTCCGGGCGTCACCGCCACGATCACCGAGTCGACCACCCGTGGCCGAACGGGCGCCGGGAGGGTGCCGGACCGACGGCACGGATGCTGCCGCACGACCGGCCGACCGGTCACCGCAACCGTTGCGAGCGCTGTGCGGGTGCCCGGACCGACGGCCGGGGCAGGCCGCCGGATCAGCGCCGTGCGGCGCGCAACTCTCGCGGCAGAGCGAAGACGAGGGTCTCGTTGGCGGTGGTCACCGGCTGCACCTCGCCGAAGCCGTGTTCGGCCAGCATGTCCAGCACCCCACGGACGAGGATCTCCGGGACCGAGGCTCCGGAGGTGATTCCGACCGTCTGCACGCCTTCCAGCCAGGCCGGATCCACTTCGCGTGCGTAGTCGACCAGATGCGCCGCGGCGGCGCCGGCGCCCAGCGCCACCTCCACCAGTCGCACCGAGTTCGACGAGTTCCGGGACCCGACGACGATCACCAGATCGCATTCCGGTGCCATCGCCTTGACCGCGACCTGCCGGTTCTGCGTGGCGTAGCAGATATCGTCGCTGGGCGGATCCTGCAGCGCCGGGAACTTCTCGCGCAGCCGGGAAACGGTCTCCATGGTCTCGTCCACGCTGAGCGTGGTCTGCGACAGCCAGATCACCTTGGATTCGTCGCGCACCCGCACCCCGGCGACCGCGTCGGGCCCGTCGACCAACTGCACATGGTCGGGTGCCTCTCCGGCGGTGCCTTCGACCTCCTCATGGCCTTCATGGCCGATGAGGAGGATGTCGTAGTCGTCGCGGGCGAATCGTTTGGCCTCCTGATGGACCTTGGTCACCAGGGGGCAGGTCGCGTCGATGGTGCGCAGGTTGCGTTCGGCGGCGGTGGCGTGGACGGCCGGGGAGACGCCGTGGGCGGAGAACACCACGAGCTCGCCCTCGGGCACCTCGTCGGTGGTGTCGACGAAGATCACGCCCCGTTCGCGCAGGGTTTCCACCACATGGCGGTTGTGCACGATCTCCTTGCGGACATAGATGGGGGCGCCGTGTTTCTCCAGCGCTTTCTCCACGGTTTCCACCGCGCGGTCCACGCCCGCGCAGTAGCCGCGGGGTTCGGCGAGCAGCACTCGTTTCCCCTCGGCGGTGACGGTGGCGGCGCCTGCCGAGCGAGTGATTCCGACATTCAACGGTATGGCCGAGGACATGCCGACAGGATACGTGCGTACCCGAGCCCCCGCTGCGCCCGTGCGCCGCGGCACACCCCCGTCGGCACCGGCACGCACTTCCCACGCCGCCGGGCGGCCGCCGCACCGCGCTGACCTGCGGTGCGAGGTGCGCGACGACGGCCGGTGCCGTATCCGGGCCGGCCGCGGACCGAACGGACCGGAGCCGAGGGCGTGCCGCGGCTTGCCGGGCGGGCACACCCTCTTTTGCGGACCATGCGATATCGGGCAGGCTAGTACCATGTTTCGACCACCGTTCCTGGCCCGTGTCGCCGCCGGAGCCGCCGTCTATGTCCTGGAGGAGACGCGACGGCTGCCTTCCGCGGCGGTCAAGTTCCCCATCACCGCGGTGAGCCAGCTGCTGCAGGCGGGGATGCACGCCCAGCAGTTCGTCACCAGTCTCGCGATCAAGGGTGATTCGGTTTTCGACCGGATCGTCAACCGTCCGGAACAGCAGCCGGAATGGGCCACGTTCGACGAGGATGATGAGCTGCCGGTGCGCAGGCCCGGCACCGCACCGGCGCGTAGCAGCGAATTCGACCGGTTCGATTCCGATCCTGCCGAAGTGGAACTGGCCCTGCAGGAAACCCTGGCCGGTCTGCGCGCGATGCAGAACGGGAGCCCGGTACCCGAGGCGGCCACCTTCGAGACCGAGGAGTGGGAGAAGCAGGTCGCGACCGATCCCACCCCGGAGCCCGAGCCTGCGCCGGTCTCCGAGGCAGCAGCGGAGGCAGCCGATACCACCGAACCCGAGGTGACGGACGATCCGGAACCGGCGAATGCCCCCGAGCCCGAACTTCCCGAGGTCGGCGCCCGCTACGACTACCCGAACATGACCCTCGCCCAGTTGCGCGGCCGTCTGCGCACCTTGACGGTCGCCGACCTGGTGGCCCTGCTGGACTACGAGCAGTGCACCCGGGACCGCGCGGCCTTCGTGACCATGCTGACCAACCGGATCGCCACCGTGCGAGCCCAGTGACGGGAGCCGATCCGGTGCCCGCGGCCGGCCGGGCCGCTTCCGGCCGGTCCGGGCAGCCGGCCGCCCCCGCCAATTCCGCCGAACAGCCATGGCCGGTGCGATCGGTGTCGATGAAGGTCGCCCAATGGATCGACCGGCTCGGCAGTATCTGGGTCGAGGGGCAGCTGACCCAGATCAATCTGCGGCCCGGCACCCGCACCGCATTTCTCGTCCTGCGCGACCCCGCCGCCGATATGTCGCTGTCGGTCACCTGCGATCCGGCGCTGTTGCGCGATGCCCCCGTCCCGCTGCAGGAGGGCAGCCGGGTGGTGGTGTACGGCAAACTCTCGTTCTTCACCGGTCGCGGCACCCTGTCGCTACGGGTCACCGAGATCCGCCCCGTGGGGGTCGGTGAACTGCTGGCCCGGATCGAACGGCTCAAGGCGCTGCTGGCCGCGGAAGGGTTGTTCGACGAGCGCATCAAACGACCTCTTCCGTTCCTGCCCGCGACCGTGGGTGTGATCACCGGCCGCGGTAGCGCCGCCGAACACGATGTGCTGACCGTGGCCCGGGGCCGCTGGCCCGCAGTGCGCTTCGAGGTGCGCAATACCGCCGTACAGGGCCCATCCGCGGTACCGCAGATCCTGGACGCGCTCGCCGAACTCGACCGCGACCCCGCCGTCGAGGTGATCGTGCTGGCCCGCGGCGGCGGCAGCGTCGAGGATCTACTGCCCTTCTCCGACGAGACCCTGTGCCGTGCGATCGTCGCCGCGACCACGCCGATCGTCAGCGCGATCGGTCACGAGCCCGATTCCCCGCTGTCGGATCTGGTCGCCGATCTTCGCGCCGCCACCCCGACCGATGCCGCCAAACGCGTCGTACCCGATGCCGCCGCCGAAACCGCGCTGGTCCACGAGTTGCGCTCCCGCTCCGCCGCCGCTCTGCGCGGCTGGGTTCAGCGGGAGGCCGCCGCCCTGGCGCAACTGCGTTCGCGCCCGGTCCTGGCCGACCCCTTGCGCGAACTCGGCCATCGCCACGACGAGGTCGAACGCCTGCGCGCCGCCGCACGCCGCACTGTCACGGATCTGCTCCGCACCGAATCCACCACCGCCGGCCATCTACGGCGCCAGCTGACCGCCGTGGGTCCGGCCGCGACCCTGGCCCGCGGCTACGCTGTCGTGCAACGAGTGGCAGGCCACGAACGCCATGTGGTGCGCAGTATCGAGGACGCGCCCGCAGGTAGTCAGCTGCGGATCCGGGTCGGTGACGGCGCGATCTCCGCCGCCGGCCTGGGCACGACGCCGCTCGGCGAGGGTCGGTCCCCGACCCCGGGCCCGGCCCCCCCCGCGCCCCCCCCGACCACCCCCTCGAGGCCGCTGACGAAATCGTCCGGGACCTGGCCGGCCCCTGCAATGCCGGAATTGGTGGTCATACGCGACTCTCCTTTCAACAGGACTCTATCGCTTTGCTACTCCGGAGTAACGTCTGGCCCATGTC
>NZ_JARWOV010000203.1 GCF_029868855.1 Nocardia carnea
CCTGGCGTATCACCCCCCCCCCGCCGGGGGGGCGCCCCCTTACCCCGCGGGGGCGGGGGGGCCCCCCGGCCCCCCCGCCCCGGTTTCATCCCGCGCCCGGCGGGGGCCGCCCGCCCCGCAGCCCGAGCAGCGCGGCGACGAGGCAGGCGAGAGCCACCGCGGCAATGAACCACGGGAACACCCGGTCCAGCCCCCAGGCGGTGGCGGCCCAGCCGGCCAGCACCGTCGGCAGCGCCATGGCCGTATAGGCCAGCAGGTAGTACGCGGACATGGTTTCGCCGCGTTTGTGCTCCGGCACCACATTGGACAGGTGGCGCAGCGAACCGCCGAAGCCGAGCCCGAAGGTGGCGCCGAGTACCAGACCGATGCCGACCACGGCCGTCCACTGATGGGTGGCCAGCGCCGGAATGGTCAGCAGCAGGGTGATCGCCATTCCGATATCGCCGATGATCGCGGCCCGCCGGGCCGGCACCCGGGTGGCGAACAGCTGCACCAGCGCGGCCGCCAGCGCCGTCGAGGCGACCACGACCCCGCCGAAGACCAGGTTGTGGATGCCCGTCCGTTCCGCGGCCAGCGACGGATACAGCGACAGCAGGACACCGAGCACCGACCACGCCGCCATCACGCCCAGCGCCGAGAACCAGAAATCGGTGCGGATCTCCTGCGGTACCGCCGGGCGCGCGATCCGGATCCGGCCCGCGACCCGCGCGGCGTGCGGTTCGCGAAGGGCGAGGACACCCGCGGCCACGATCAAGCAGATCACGCTGATCACGACGTACGGGGTACGCAAGGGATTGGGTGCGTACTGCGCGAGCAGTGCCGACCCCATGATCGCCACCGCCATACCGACATTGAAGGCCACGCCGCTGAGCTGGCCGGAGCGCGCGCCGCGGTGCGGACGCAGGTCGAGTAGTGCCGCGGCGCCGGCCACGACCGTCGCACCGACCGCCAATCCGTGCAGCGCCCGGGCCAGCACGAGCATCGCCACGGTGTCGGCGAGAACGAAGACCACGAGGCCCGCGATCATGGTCACGAACGCGCCGAGCAGCACCGGTTTACGTCCGACCACATCGGAGATACGCCCGGAAACCAGCACCGCCACCAGCGCGGCCACCGCGTACACCGCGAACACGATGGTGGTGACCAGCGGCGAGAGGTGCCATTCCTGCTCGTAGATGCCGTACAGCGGAGCGGGCACCCCCGATACTCCGAGTGCGACGCCGGTGGCACCCAGCACCAGCGCATAGGCCCAGGGCTGCACCGCTCGATCCACTGCCGGTGCCGCGATTGTCGCCGCCATCGAAACCCCGATCAGGTAAGTTTGAAGATTATCGAACTTGATCGACAGTAACGTAAGGTACGACGATCATCAAACCAACCGAGGCGGGCCAATGACCGACACCAGCACCGCGGCAACCCCCGTGGCCCCGCTGTCCGCCGTGCTCGGCGCGCTCCAGGATCCGGTACGCCTGGAAATGGTCCGCAGGCTCAGCAATGCGGGCACCGCCATGCGCTGCGCGTCCCTCTACGACGGCATCAACAAGTCGACCGCCACCCATCATTTCAAAATCCTGCGCGAAGCCGGCGTCACCGAACGGCTGGTCATCGACGGCCAGACCTACCAGCGGCTGCGTCGCGAGGCCCTCGACGAGGCGCTACCCGGTCTGCTGGTGTCGATCACGGAAGCCGCCAACCGCGCCCAGGGGTAGCCATCCGTCTGTCCCGTGCCCGCCGGGTCGCCGGGTCGCCGGGTCGCCGGGACATCGACCACGCGGATCGCCTGAAATGGCCACCGGTCATCCGGCACGCGCGTGAGTGGTAGTCCCGAGGTCCCCAGCAGGATATGACCTCCGACCGGAGCACTGCGGGCTCGGTGCGCAGTCGGCGTCGCGACCGACAGGTGCTCGACGGTCACATCCGAGGGCCGCTACGCACCGAACCCCTTCGACCGGCCGGCGCACGAAACGCCCCCCTGCGCATCGCCTCCGGCGGATAACTCAGCCCACCAGCCGGGTAACCGCAGTGGGCAGATCCCGTTTGCGGCGGTAAGGTCCGGCGATCGCGGCGGCGAACGGCCGGGCGAGCAGCGATCGGGCGATCTCGCCGACCTCCTCGGTGGTCACGGCGTCGATACGGGCCAGCGTCTCGGAGACGGTGCGGTGATTGCCGTAGCTGAGTTCACTGCGCCCGATCCGGTTCATCCGCGACGCCGAATCCTCCAGCCCGAGCACCAGCCCGCCGCGCAGCGACCCTTTCGCCCGGGCGCATTCGGCATCGGTGATCCCGTCGGCCGCGACCTCCTCGAGTACCCCGCGCGCCAGCGCCGCCACCTCGTTCAGGTTCTCCGGCTGGCAGCCGAGATACACCGAGAAGGCTCCGGTATCGGCGAAGGTGTCCACACTGGAGTACACCGAGTACGCCAGGCCGCGTTCCTCCCGGATCCGCTGGAACAGGCGGGAGCTCAACCCGCCGCCGATCACGGTGTTCAGTACCGACAGCGGCCAGCGGCGCGGGCCCTCGTGCCTGCCGTAGGCCCGGACCCCGAACACCAGATGCGCTTGTTCGCTGTCGCGATGAATCCAGCTCAGTTCCGGCGCGGACCGGGTCCGGAAATGTCCCTCGCGCCGCGGCGCGGGAGCGGCCGCCGGATCCAGCCGGCCGGCGACCGCCCGGTGCACCAGTTCCACCGTGTGCTCGTGGTCGATATTGCCGGCCACCGCCACCACCATCCGGTCCGGCGTGTACCGGCGCTGGTGGAACGACCGCAGCTGGCTCGCCCGCATGCCCTCGATCGATTCGATGGATCCGATGACGGGCCGCCCGATCGGGTGATCACCGAACAGGGCGGTGAGGAACGCGTCGCCGACCAGATCCTCCGGATCGTCGTCGCGCATGGCGATCTCTTCCAGGACGACCTGCCGTTCCAGGTCCACATCCACGGCCCGGCACAGCCCGTTGAGCACCACATCGCTGACCAGATCCACCGCCAGCGGCAGATCCTCGTCGACGACATGGGCGTAGTAGCAGGTCTGTTCCTTGGCGGTGAACGCATTGAGCTCACCGCCGACCGCGTCCATGGCCTCGGCGATATCCAGGGCCGACCGGGTCGGAGTGGCCTTGAACAGCAGGTGTTCCAGGAAATGCGCGGCACCGGCGACGGTGCGGCCCTCGTCGCGCGAACCGACCCCCACCCAGACCCCCACGGATGCCGAACGGACCCCGGGGACATGCTCGGTCACCACTCGCAGGCCGCCCGGCAGGACGGTACGCCGCACTCCGTTGTCGATTTCGACGGTTTCGCCGATCCGCCACGTCGATGACGAACCCCCCTGCCCACTCGGGCGCAGGGGGGCCGCTGTTTTCTGCTCCGTCACACGACCAGTACTACTCGGTCGCCGCGGTATCCGCATCGGCGGGCGCCTCGGCAGGTACCTCGTCGGCGTTCTCGTCGACGGGGACCAGCGAGATCTTGCCGCGGTTGTCGATATCGGCGATCTCGACCCGCAGCTTGTCACCCACGTTCACCACGTCCTCCACCTTGGCGACGCGCTTGCCGTTGCCGAGCTTGGAGATGTGCACCAGGCCGTCACGGCCGGGCAGCAGCGAGACGAACGCACCGAAGGCGGTGGTCTTGACCACGGTGCCGAGGAACCGCTCGCCGACCTTGGGCAGCTGCGGGTTCGCGATGGCGTTGATGGCGTCGATCGCGGCCTGCGCGGACGGGCCGTCGGTGGCCCCGACGAATACGGTGCCGTCGTCCTCGATGGAGATATTGGCGCCGGTGTCATCGGTGATCTGGTTGATCATCTTGCCCTTGGGCCCGATCACCTCGCCGATCTTGTCGACCGGGATCTTGATCGCGGTGACGCGCGGTGCGTAGGGGCTCATCTCGTCCGGGGTGGCGATGGCCTCGGCCATCACGTCCAGGATGGTGGTGCGGGCGTCGTGCGCCTGGCCCAGTGCACCGGCGAGCACCTGCGAGGGGATGCCGTCGAGCTTGGTGTCGAGCTGCAGGGCGGTGACGAAGTCACGGGTTCCGGCGACCTTGAAGTCCATATCGCCGAAGGCGTCCTCGGCGCCGAGGATATCGGTCAGCGCCACATAGCGGACCTCCTGCGCACCGGCGTCGTTGGTGACGGTGTCCGACACCAGGCCCATGGCGATACCCGCGACCGGCGCCTTCAGCGGCACACCGGCGTTGAGCAGCGACAGGGTCGATGCGCAGACCGAACCCATCGAGGTGGAACCGTTGGAGCTCAGCGCCTCGGAGACCTGGCGGATGGCGTACGGGAACTCGTCCTGGCTGGGCAGCACCGGCATCAGTGCCCGCTCGGCCAGCGCACCGTGGCCGATCTCGCGCCGCTTGGGCGAGCCGACCCGACCGGTCTCACCGGTCGAGTACGGCGGGAAGTTGTAATGGTGCATATAGCGCTTGGAGGTTTCCGGGCCGAGCGAATCCACCTGCTGCGCCATCTTGACCATATCGAGGGTGGTGACACCCATGATCTGGGTTTCACCGCGCTCGAACAGCGCCGAACCGTGGGCCCGCGGCACCACGGCGACCTCCGCGGACAGCGCGCGGATATCGGCCAGGCCGCGGCCGTCGATCCGGAAACCGTCGGTGAGGATGCGCTGGCGGACCAGTTTCTTGGTCACCGAGCGGAAGGCGGCGCCGAGTTCCTTCTCGCGGCCCTCGAACGCCTCGCCCAGCCGGGAGAGCACCTCGAGTTTGATCTCGTCGATCTTCTCCTCGCGCTCCTGCTTACCGGCGATGCTCAGCGCCTCCGACAGCGGAGCCTTGGCGGCGTCCTCAACGGCGGCGTACGCATCGTCGGCGTACGGCGGGAACAGCGGGAAATCCTCGGTGGGCTTGGCCGCCAGCTCGGCCATGTCCTGCTGGGCCCGGCACAGGCGGGCGATGAACGGTTTGGCGGCCTCCAGGCCCTCCGCGACCACGGTTTCGGTCGGCGCCTGCGCCCCGCCCTCGACCAGCGCGATCACGTTCTCGGTGGCTTCCGCCTCGACCATCATGATCGCGACATCACCGGTATCGGTGACCCGGCCGGCCACGACCATATCGAAAACAGCCTTCTCCAGCTGTTCATTGGTCGGGAAGGCGACCCACTGGCCACCTGCCGGGGTGCCGGCCACGGAATCGTTGATCAGCGCGACCCGCACCCCGCCGACCGGACCGGAGAACGGCAGGCCCGCGATCTGGGTGGACGCCGACGCCGCGTTGATGGCGACCACATCGTAGAGATCCTTCGGATCCAGGCTCAGCACCGTCACCACGACCTGGATCTCGTTGCGCAGGCCGTCCACGAAGGAGGGGCGCAGCGGCCGGTCGATGAGGCGGCAGGTGAGGATCGCGTCGGTGGAGGGGCGGCCCTCGCGGCGGAAGAAGGATCCGGGGATCCGGCCCGCCGCATACATCCGCTCTTCGACATCGACGGTCAGCGGGAAGAAATCGAACTGGTCCTTGGGGTGCTTACCGGCGGTGGTCGCCGACAGCAGCATGGTCTCGTCGTCCAGGTAGGCGACGACCGAACCGGCGGCCTGTTTGGCCAGCCGGCCGGTTTCGAAACGTACGGTGCGGGTGCCGAAGACGCCGTTGTCGATCAGCGCGACGGATTCGAAAACACCCGGTTCGACCTCGATGGCCGAGCTCGTCGAGCGTTCGGTGGTTTCTGGCATATCTCTGTTCTCAACCTCTCGTCTCGCCGGATACCGCGCCCGGTGGCGCGATCCGGCTGTGTCAGCCGTACCAGGTTTGGACGCGGCGCGACGGCGTAACCGCGGTGACCGTCGAGGTCAGCGGCCGCCGTATAGCGGGCTGCGGCGCGTACACCCGGCCGGATCCCCTTGGATACGGCGACGCGGAGGCGGTCAACGATCGAAGCTCTCCGGCGTATCAACCCCGGCCGAAAAGCCACTACCGAAGACCGACGCCACGAGCGCGGGTGCGACGGCTGGTTCTGTCGTTCTCGTACGCGGGAGGTCCCCCGCACACGAAAATGCCGACGAGGCGATTGTATGCGCCCCGTCGGCATACGTGACGCCCGGCTCGTCGAACCGGGCGTGTTCACGGAATATCAGCGCCGCAGGCCCAGGCGTTCGATCAGGCTGCGGTACCGGTTGATGTCCTTGTCCGCCAAGTACTTCGACAGGCGCTTACGGCGGCCGATCAGCGCCATCAGGCCGTGGCGGGTGTGGTGGTCGTGCTTGTGCACCTTGAGGTGCTCGGTGATCTCGGAGATCCGCTTGGACAGCAGCGCGATCTGCGCCTCCGGGGAACCGGTGTCCGTTTCGTGCAGACCGTACTCGGCCAGAATCGACTTCTTCTGCTCGGTGGTCAACGCCATGGGGCATCCACTCCTGTTTCTCAGTTCCGCGCGTAAGGAACCCGGCCGCCCGGGAATCGTCCACCTCTGCAGGTGAACGGCTCACCGATCGTCGTATCCGGGGTGGGCGCCGCCGCGGACCGCAGCAGACCCGACGAGCCACCCTACCGGAGCGGTCCGGGTCCCGGCCCGGGGGGTCGGTAACCCCACACCGCGCTGCTAGCTCCCGGCGCCGAGGATCTTGCGGGCGGTGTCGACATCGCGGCCCATGGCGGCGACGAGTTCGTCGACCGACTCGAACTTGCGCATCCCGCGCAGATGGTCCACGAAATCCACGGCCACATGCTGTCCGTAGAGGTCGGCCTCGCGGTCCAGCACGTAGACCTCGACGGTGCGGGCACGCCCGGAGAAGGTGGGGTTGGTACCCACCGAAACCGCCGCCATGGCGGGCTGCCCCGGGGTCACCGTGCCTATCGTGGGCCCGGGGCCGAGCACGGTGAACCAGGCCGCGTAGACACCGTCGGCCGGGATCGCGGCGTGCATGGGCGGCGCGACGTTGGCGGTGGGGAATCCCAAGCTCTTGCCGCGACCGTCACCGCGCACCACCACCCCCTCGACCCGGTGCGGCCGGCCGAGCGCATCCGCGGCGGCGGCCATGTCCCCGGCGTCCACACAGGCACGGATATAGGTGGAGGAGAAAGTGACGGCGTGTTCGCCCAGCAGGGTCACGCCGTCGACGGCGAAACCGAAGCGGTCGCCGAGCTCGCGCATGGTGGCGACCGTTCCTGCCGCCTTCTTGCCGAAGGTGAAATTGTCGCCGACCACCACCTCGGCCACATGCAGGCGTTCCACGAGCAGATCGTGCACGTATTCGGCCGGCGTGAGTTTCATGAAGTCGTGGGTGAACGGCATCACGCAGAAGACGTCGACACCGAGTTCCTCGGCGAGTTCGGCACGCCGGGTGAGGGTGGTGAGTTGCGCGGGATGGGAACCGGGCCGGATCACCTCCATCGGATGCGGATCGAAGGTCATCAATACCGCCGGGACGCCGCGCGCGGCAGCGGACTTCACCGCCCGGCTGATCAACTGCGCGTGACCGCGATGAACACCGTCGAACACGCCGATTGTGAGCACGCACCGCCCCCAGTCCGCGGGTACGTCGTCGAGACTTCGCCACCTCTGCACAGACGCCAAGCCTACGCAAACAAGCGGCCGCACCGTATTCGGGTGGGACGGCTGCCGGGCCCCGGCTACGCACGCGCGAACACGGGGTTTCGCGGAGGTGGCGGGATAGGTGTATCGCACCGCGAATGCTTAAGCTCGTGGTTGTGCCCGGAAAACGAGATATCGCCACCCGACGGGAACTCGCCGACGCCGGGGAATCGGCCGCTCCGGGGCTGTCGTCGGTGGCCCAGGATTACCTGAAAGTCATCTGGACGACCCAGGAGTGGTCACAGGAACGGGTGAGCACGAAACTGCTCGCGGAGCGGATCGGCGTCTCCGCCTCGACCGTCTCGGAGGCGGTGCGCAAGCTGTCGGATCAGGGTTTGGTGGAGCATGCCCGGTACGGCTCCATCACACTGACCGAGGAGGGCCGCCGGGCCGCGATCGCGATGGTGCGCCGGCACCGGCTGATCGAGACGTTTCTGGTGAGCGAGCTCGGTTACGGCTGGGACGAGGTCCACGACGAGGCGGAGATCCTCGAGCACGCCGTCTCGGATCTGTTGATGGCCCGGATCGATGCCAAGCTCGGCTTCCCGGACCGGGATCCGCACGGCGATCCGATTCCGTCCGTGGATGGCGCGGTGCCTACTCCGCCGGCCCGCCGGTTGATCGATTTCGAGGCGGGCGAATCGGGGCGGGTGGCCCGTATCTCCGATTCCGACCCGGATATGTTGCGCTATTTCGATTCGGTGGGAATAGCGCTGGATACGGTGATCGTGGTGGTGGAGCGGCGGGATTTCGCCGGGACCATCGCGGTACGGATCGGGCGGGACGAAAACCTCACGGATCTGGGCAGTATCGCCGCCGAGGCGATCTGGCTGCGGGACTGACCGCGGGGTAGTTCCGACACGCCCGGACGGGCGTGGCCGATGTCCGGGCATTGCCGGAGGCGACCTCGCCGTGATATCCATATTGTCAACAATCCGACAATCGTGAACTCACGATCTCGCATACTCGTCGGTCCGGACCGCCGCACCGACCGTCCCGGGAGGCGCCACCATGGCCGAACTGTCCCCGATCCTGAAGCAGGCCACCCCGGTCACCGTCGACCACGGCGAGGGCTGCTATCTCTACGCCACCGACGGTCGCCGATACCTCGATTTCACGGCCGGTATCGGAGTCACCAGCACCGGCCACTGCCATCCGCGGGTCGTGGCGGCGGCCCAGGAGCAGGTCGCGAAACTGATCCACGGCCAATACACGACGGTGATGCACCGGCCGATGCTCGAACTCACCGAACGCCTGGGCACGGTGCTGCCCGCGGGATTGGATTCGGTGTTCTACGCCAATTCGGGCAGCGAGGCGATCGAAGCGGCACTGCGGCTGGCCCGCCAGGCCACCGGGCGCCCGAATGTGATCGTCTTCCACGGCGGATTCCACGGCCGCACCGTGGCCGCCGCGACCATGACCACCTCCGGCACCCGGTTCTCCGCCGGTTTCAGCCCGCTCATGTCCGGTGTGCAAGTCGCACCCTTTCCCACCGCCTACCGCTACGGCTGGAGCGAGGAGGAAGCGACCTCCTTCGCACTGCGCGAACTCGACTATGTATTCGCCACCCTCACCTCCCCCGCCGAAACCGCGGCCTTCGTCGTCGAACCGGTTCTCGGCGAGGGCGGATACATCCCCGGCAACCGGGTGTTCTTCGAGGGTTTGCGCGAACGCGCCGACCGGCACGGCATCCTGCTGATCTTCGACGAGATCCAGACCGGTTTCGGCCGGACCGGAAAGTTCTTCGGTCACCAGCATTTCGGCGTCGAGCCGGATGTCATCACCATGGCCAAGGGGTTGGCCAGTGGCTTCCCCATCTCCGGAATCGCCGCCTCGGCCGAACTGATGAGCGCCGCCTGGCCCGGGTCGCAAGGCGGCACCTACGGCGGTAACGCTGTGGCCTGCGCCGCCGCGCTCGCCACCCTCGAGGTGATCGAATCGGAAAAGCTCGTCGAGAACGCGCGGGTCCGGGGCGAACAACTGCTGGCCGGTGTGCGGGCGGCCGAATCCAAGGCCATCGGTGACACCCGCGGACTCGGGCTGCTTGTCGGTGCGGAGTTCACCGCCGCAGACGGCACGCCGGACCGGGAAACCGCCACTGCCGCCCAGCAACTCGCGGCCGCGAAGGGCCTGCTGCTGCTGACCTGCGGTGCGCATATGAACGTGGTGCGCATGATCCCACCCCTCGTCGTCGCCGAGACCCAGGTCGCCGACGCGCTCGACATCTGGTCCGACGTACTCGCCGAGCTCGGCCGCTGATCCCATCCGCGAGGAGACCGGCCGCGCAGTCGGTGTCCTCCGCACGACCATCAGGACGAATACATGGCGCGCTATCTGACGATCACCCTGACCAAAGCCGGAACAACCTGCCGCGCCCGACTGCTCGACGAGCAGGCGCCGCGGACCTGCGCCGCGGTATGGGATGCCCTGCCACAGGAAGGCGATGCCTTCCACGCCAAATACGCCCGTAACGAGGTCTATACCCTGGTGCCCCGGATCCAGGGCGCGCCGCACCGCGAGAACCCCACTGTCACACCCATTCCCGGCGACGTCTGCCTGTTCGATTTCGAACCCTGGGAGATCGGCAACCCGGCCTACGGCTACGAACCGGGGTCGGCCGCTCATCACGCGCAGGGCGCCACCGATCTCGCACTGTTCTACGGCCGCAACAACCTGCTCATCAACGGCGATCTGGGCTGGGTCCCCGGCAATGTCTTCGCCACCATCGAGGACGGCCTGGACGAGCTCGCCGCCGCCTGCAACACGCTGTGGCTACACGGCGTCGCGGGCGAATCCCTCGCCTTCGCCCGCGCCTGAGCACACCCCACCTGCCGTGTCGGTGTGTGCCGCGCCCGGCCGCACCGACACGACGCGAGCCGCATACTCGAACCGGCGCCGATCACCCGCGCGACGTACGACCCGGACAACCGGGTCCGTCGCACTCGTGCGAGGTACCCGGGTTTGCCGGCGCATCACGGCAGGAGGGCAGAGACTTGACTCCTGATATCCGCCACGATCTCGTCGACACTGTGCGCGATATTGGCAGTGGCCGCCATGGCAAGAAACATGACCGCGGACACCACATGCGCCAACGTCGCGGCCGCGGCCGCACCGACCCGCCCGTCTCGGCCCAGTATCGCGGCGATGGCGCTCTCGGTCCGCTCGACGATGGCCAGGGCTTCGCGGTGGTGGGGTTCTTCCGGGTTGCCGAAGACCATCTCCCGCAGATAGGTGCGCCCGTTGTCGATCTGGGTGCGGTTACACCCCACTATCGGACGGACGATCGCCATCACGGCGTCGAGCACGTCGGGGGTATTCTCGGCAGCCGCACGCCCCCGCTCGAGTGCTTCGTTGTAGTGGGCGTTCTGCACGAGTAGCAGCAATTCGCCCTTGGTCTTGGCGTACAGGAACACCGTCCCGGCCCCGACGTCGGCCTTGTCGGCAATCTGCTGGGTGGTCACCTCGTCGACGCCGTATTCGGCGAAGAGCTCGCCGGCGGCCGCGGTGATGCGGTCGAGCTTCTGCTGCTTGTTCCGCTCGCGCCTACCGACCGGCTGAGGAGCGAATGGCATAACAGGTGTCCTTCTCGGAATAAATTCTGACTGCGCTCAGTTTTGAGTGTAGTCAGTATTGATACGGCTGGGTCGGGTGTGTTTCCTTCAGATCTTCCCATCAGGAAACGCTCCTTTCCGGCCGGTGACGAATCCGGCCGACCACCTCTAGGGGACGGCGGCTCACCACCAGCCCCGAATCAGCGGCACCCGCGGGTACCGCGCCCCGAAACAGAAAGAGCGTGACATGCCCTCACTCGACGGAGCCGTTGTGCTCGTGACCGGAGCGAACGGCGGTATCGGAACGCATTTCGTCCACGAAGCCCTCGCGCGTGGCGCGGCGAAGGTCTACGCCACCGCCCGCAACCCCCGGGACTGGAACGACGAGCGAATCGTCCCGCTCGCCCTCGATGTCACCGACCCCGAATCCATCCGGGCCGCCGCCACCACCGCGCCGGACGTGACCGTGCTCATCAACAACGCCGGCGCATCGGTTTCCAGTGCCGGCATCCTCACCCATACTGAAGAGGAGATCCGCACCAACGTCGAGACGAACTTCCTCGGCCCGCTTTTCCTCACCCGCGCCTTCGCCCCGGTCCTGAGCAGCACGAACGGGTCGGTGATCATCGATATCCACTCTCTGCTGAGCTGGTACGCCGTTGCCGGTATCTACAGCGCCACCAAGGCAGCCCTGTGGTCGGCGACCAATTCCCTGCGTCTCGAGCTCGCCCCCGCGGGCGTCCACGTCGTCGGGGTGCATGTCGGCTACGTCGACACTCCGATGGCCGCGCACACCACCGAACCCAAGACACAACCTGCGGACCTCGTACGGACGGTGTTCGACGCCGTCGAAGCCGGCGAATACGAGGTCCTTGCCGATGCGGCTTCCGCCCAGGTCAAGGCGGTCCTCAGCGCGCCCGTCGAGGCGCTCTATCCCCAACTCGACGCCACCCACAGTTGAGCAGCCTGCCGCGAACGGCCGCCCGGCCGACGGTACAGACCGAAGGAGCATGATCCATGCGAGCGTTTGTCGTCAGCGAATACCGAGGCCCCCTCCGTGAGACCGACGTACCGGAGCCGGTTGTCGGCGAGCACGACGTGCTGGTGCAGGTGCACGCCGCCGGGGTGAACCAGCTGGACGAAAAGATCCGCATCGGCGAGTTCAAGCGGATCCTGCCGTATGAACTGCCGCTGATTCTCGGTAACGATCTGGCCGGTGTGGTCCTCCGGGTCGGCAGCCGAGTGCGGTCGTTCGAACCCGGAGACGAGGTCTACGCCAGACCCGGCGCAGACCGCATCGGGACGTTCGCAGAGCGCATCGCCGTCGCCGAAGCCGATCTGGCGCTCAGACCGGAATCGACCACCATCGAGGAGGCGGCCACCCTGCCGCTGGTGGCGCTGACCGCGTGGCAGGCGCTCGTGGAGCGCGGCAACCTGCAAGCCGGTCAGAAAGTTCTCATCCACGCCGGAGCCGGCGGTGTGGGGTCCATCGCGATCCAGCTCGCCAAGCACCTCGGTGCGACGGTTGCGACAACAGCCGGCGCGGCCAACGCGAGCTTCGTCCGGGAACTCGGCGCCGACACCGTTATCGACTACCGCAGCCAGGACTTCGCACAGGTACTGCACGACCACGATCTGGTACTGGACAGCCTCGGCGGCAAGAATCTCGAGAAATCACTGCGCGTACTGCGGCCCGGTGGAAAGGCAATCGGGATAGCCGGCCCTCCGGACCCGGCCTTCGCCCGCGAAATCGGCGCGAGCCCGGTGCTGCGCCTCGCGGTCACCGGGCTCAGTGCCGGCATCCGCCGTCGGGCCCGGCGGCTGGGCGTGAGCTACGAGTTCCTGTTCATGCACGCCGACGGGGACCAGCTGCGCCGGATCGCCACCCTGGTCGACGACGGCACGTTACGTCCTGTCGTCGGACGGGTCTTTCCGTTCGACCGGACCCCGCAGGCGCTCGAAGCGCTGGTAAAAGGCGGTATCCGAGGTAAAGCCGTCATCAGCGGCATCTCCCCCGCCACCACCACCACGAGCGACAGCACCGAGACCTGACACCCACGACCCCCCCGGGAATCACCATGACCACCGAGAACGATCCCGTCGCCACCTCCTACGCGGAGGCGCCGACCCGTACCGTCACCGCAGGTGACACCACCTACGCGTACCGCGAGCTGGGACCTGAGTCCGGCACCCCGGTCGTCTTCTTCGTTCACCTCGCCGCGACCCTCGACAATTGGGATCCCCGCATCATCGATCCCCTCGCAGCGAACCACCACATCATCGCCTTCGACAACCGCGGTGTCGGTGCGTCCACCGGCACAGTTCCCGACAGTGTGGAAGCGATGGCCGAGGACGCCGTGGCCTTCCTCGAAGCCCTCGGATTCGACGAGGTCGACATCTTCTCGTTCTCACTCGGCGGCATGGTCGCCCAGGCTCTCGTGCTCGAGCGTCCCGACCTGGTCCGCAGGCTCATCCTCACCGGGACCGGCCCCGCCGGCGGGAAGGGCATCGACAAGGTCGCCCGAACCACCTACTACGACATCCTCCGCGCAACGCTTACCCGGTCCGACCCGAAGGAGTTCCTGTTCTTCAACCGCGACGCAACCGGTAAACGCGCCGCCCGCGCTTTCGTCGAACGCCTCGACGAGCGCACCGCCGACCGGGACGCCCCGATCACGGTGAAGGCGTTCCGGGCGCAGCTGCGGGCGATAAAGAAATGGGGCCGCTCCGCGCCGGCCGATCTCTCGAAGATCACCCAGCCCACCCTGATCGCCAATGGCGACAACGACCGGATGGTGCCGTCGATCCTCTCCGTGGACCTGCACCAGCGCATCGAGGACTCCGAGCTGGTCATCTACCCCGGCGCCGGGCACGGCGGCATTTTCCAGTTCCACGAGGAGTTCGCGCCCACCGCCGCGGAATTCCTCGCCCGCTGATCCGCACCGCACAGACGCCGGCAGCCACGACGCAACGGGTGGGCGCCCTGATCAGCGCGCGGCCAGCACCGCCTCCGCGAACCGGCCGACCGCCAGGACGAGATCGTCGGAATGCCGGGGGCCGATGATCTGCAGACCGACCGGTAGCCCATCGCTCGTCAGCCCGGCCGGGATACTCAGCGCGGGCTGCTGGGTGAGGTTGAACGGATAGGTGTAGGGCGTCCAATCCGGCCAGTCCGACATCCCGCTGTCCGGTGGGACATCGTGCCCCGCCGCGAACGCCGGGATCGGCACCGTGGGCGTGAGGAGCAGGTCGTAGACGGTATGGAAGGTGCCCATGGTGATCGCGACCTGGGCGGCGACGGCGCGGGCATCGAGATAGTCGGTCGCGGAGAGGGTTTCGCCGTGCTCCCAGACCCGGCGCAGACCCGGGTCGGCCTTCTCCCGGGCACCCGGCGGGAAACTCGCCAGCATGGCCGCGGCGCCCGCCGCCCACATCACGTCGAAGGCTGCGCGTGGATCGGAGAAACCGGGGTCGGCGGCCGAAACGCGGAGCCCGGCTGTCTCCAGTGCGGTGACCGCCCCGGAGACGATCGCCTCGACCTCCGGATCGGGCCGCACATAGCCCAGCGTCGGCGAGTAGGCGGCGGTCACGCCGCGGACGTCACGCTGGATCTGCCCGCGGAACGTGGTGAGGGTGGGCGCCAACGCGGTGGGGTCGCGCGGGTCCGGCAGCGCGAGAATGTCCAGCAGGAGTGCCGCGTCCTCGACGGTGCGGGTCAGCGGTCCGGCATGCGCGAGCGGGCCGAACGGGCTGGCCGGGTACAGCGGGATGCGGCCGTGGGTGGGTTTGAAACCCACGATGCCGCAGAATGCGGCGGGAATCCGGACACTGCCGCCGCCGTCGGTACCCACCGAGACCGGGCCCATCCCGGCGGCGACCGCCGCGGCACTGCCACCGGAGGATCCACCGGCGGTTCGGGCGGGATCGACGGGGTTGCGGGTGATACCGGTCAGCGGACTGTCCGTCACACCCTTCCAGGCGATCTCGGGCGTGGTGGTTTTACCCACCATCACCATCCCGTCCTCACGAACCCGCGCGGCGACGGGACTGTCCACCGGCCAGGGGCCGTCCGGCCCGATGCTCAGCGAGCCGCGGCGAGTGGGCCAGTCCTCGGTGAGGAAGATGTCCTTGATCGAGATCGGTACACCGTCGAGGAGCCCGCGGACATGCCCGGATTGCCAGCGCGCCTCGGAATCCTTGGCCTGCACCAGTGCCCGGTCGGGATCGACGAGGCAGTAGGCGTTGATATCGGTATCTCGCGCGGTGATGGCGGCGAGCACCGCCTCGGTCGCCTCCACCGGTGACAACGTCCCGGCGGCATAGGCGGAGACCAGTTCGACCGCGGTCATCTCGACAGGGTCGGTCGGTCGGGGTACCTCGGGCTGGTTCATCTGCGGCCCTCCTTCAGCCGGGCACATACCCCAGCGTCTTGTCGACGACATTGTCCAGTGGCCGACCGGCCAGCCAGTGGTCGAAATTGGTGACGAACGCGGTGACGATCTCCGCGCGCCAACCGGCGAAATCACCGGAATTGTGCGGGGTGATATGCGCATTGGGCAACTGCCAGAGGGGATGACCGGGGGGCAGCGGCTCCGGATCCACGACATCCAGCGCGGCCCCGGCTATCGCGCCGGTCTCCAGCGCGGTGACCAGATCATCGGTGACCACCAGTTCACCACGCCCGACATTGACGAAGCGGGCGTGCGGTTTCATCGCACCGAAGGCCCGGGCGTCGAACATATGCCGAGTACGGTCGGTCAGCGGGGCGATCGCGACGACGTAGTCCGCGCCGGGGAGTTCGGCGATCAGATCGGTGGTGACGGTGCCGAAATCGGGATCACCGGTGCGGGCGCGGCGGCCGACCGCGCGGACCTGCATTCCGGCGGCCCGCAGCAATCCGGCGACGGCACGGCCGATCGATCCGGTGCCGACGATGAGCGCGGTGGACCCGGCGATCCGCTCGGATTCGCGATGATGCCAGATCTCCTGCCGCTGCAGCCGCTTCGACCCGGACAGATCCTTGGCGAAATCGAGAATCTGACCGAGGACGTATTCGGCGATCGCGGTATCGAAGACTCCGCGGGTGTTGGTGACCACTACATCGCTGTCCCGCAGTTCGTCGAACATCACCGTATCGACACCGGTGGCACCGATATGCAGCCAGCTCAACCGGTCCGCCGCCGGCCAGGCACCGGGCAGCGCACGGGTTTGGAAGTCGTAGACGAACAGCACATCGGCACCGGGTAGCGCGGCGGCCAACCCGGCCGAATCCGTGTAGCGCACCGTGGCCCGCGCACTGACCGGCGCCATCGAGGCCGGATCGGGCTGCTGGTCACTGTGCACAATCGTGACGATGGGGCCCGATTTCATATTGACACAGTATGGTCACATCGTATGATTGTCAACAATCCGATCGTTCTCGGAGGTCTACCCGGCTGAGCGCGAGAGGGGCCGCAGTGGAGTTCGATTTCCCCGATATCGAGGGTCCCGTAGCGCAACGGGGCATCGGTGTCATCGCACCGTTCGACCTCGCCCTGGAGCGCGAACTCTGGCGCTGGGCGCCGCTGGAGGTGAGCCTGCATCTGGCCCGCACACCCTACGAACCGGTCCCGGTGTCGCTGGCCATGGCCGAATTGGTTTCCGACGCCACTCATCTCACGGCCGCGACGCGCAATGTTCTGCACGTGGAACCCGAAGTCGTGGCCTATCTGTGCACATCCGGCAGTTTCATCAAAGGCATCGAATACGAACGCTCGCTGCGGGAGACGATCTGCCGGGCCGGCGCCCCGAACGCCGTCACCACCTCCGGCGCATTACTCGAGGCGGTCAAACATCTCGGCATCGAAAGCCTGTCGATCATGACCCCCTACGACGAGGTTCTCACCGGCAAACTGCGCGACTTCCTCGACGAAGCGGGCTGCGCGGTCGTCCGCTCGGACCACCTCGGCCTGGGCGGCGGTATCTGGAAGGTCAACTACCGCACCATCGCCGAACGCATCCTCGGTGCCGACGATCCGCGGGCCGAGGCGATTTTCGTCAGCTGTACGAACCTGCCCACCTACGACATCATCGAACCGCTGGAAAAGGTTCTGGGCAAACCGATTCTCACGGCCAATCAGCTCACCATGTGGGCCTGTCTCGGGCGGATGAAACTGCCGATGATGGGCCCGGGCCGGTGGCTGCTGGAGGTGTTCTGAAAAATGATGTCCCCGAACGGAACCCAGCTCGGAAACGGAGGGCCCATGCCGGCACCGACCATCGGATTCATCTATCCCGACCACGCCGCCGAGGACGACTACCCACGCGCGGAGGCGCTGCTGGACGCGCGGCTGCCGGTGGCCCATATCTACGGCACCGATCTGCACGCCGTTCCCGAACTGCTGGATTTGGGCAGCCCGGCCAAACTCCGCGACGGCACCGCCCGCCTCGCCAGGCACCGGCCGGACGCGGTGGTCTGGGCATGCACCTCCGGCAGTTTCGTCTACGGCCCCGATGGTGCCCGCGAGCAGGTCCAGGGGTTGTCCGAGGCCGCGGGCGTCCCGGCGTCCAGCACCAGTTTCGCGTTCGTGGCGGCCGCGCAAGCGCTGGGCATCCGGCGGGTGGCGGTCGCGGCGAGCTACCCCGCGGATGTGGCCGGGCTGTTCGCCGATTTCCTGGCCGATGCCGGGATCACCGTGACGGCATTCGCGAGCGCGGGTATCGAAACCGCCGCCGAAGTCGGCACACTCGACGCCGACCAGGTACTGGCGCTGGCACGGGCCAACGACCACTCGGAGGCGGAGGCCCTGCTGATCCCCGATACCGCCATGCATACCCTCGAGGTGCTGCCCCGGCTGGAGGCCGCGCTGGGTAAACCGGTACTGACGGCGAACCAGGTCACCATCTGGGAGGGGTTGCGACTCGCCGGCGCCACCCGGATCGTCCCGTCCCTGGGCGCACTTTTCGCGGAAAGGCCCGCATATGTCGGTCATTGATTTCGAACCCGTCAATCAGCGTTCCACCGCGGAGATGATCGCCGACAGCCTGCGCGAGGCCATCATGCGCGGCGCACTGGAACCGGGAGCACAGCTGGGCGAAGCCGACCTCGCCACGCAGTTCGGGGTCTCCCGCGGACCGGTCCGGGAAGCGATGCAGCGGCTGGTATCCGAGGGCCTGCTGCACAGTATCCGCAACCGCGGCATCTTCGTCATCGAACTCACCCTCGCCGATGTCGTCGATATCTACCGGTCGCGCACCGCGATCGAAGGCGGCGCACTCGCGCTGATCCTCGACGACCGCCGCGATATCGCCTACGAGGCACTCGCACCGAGTGTGCACGCCATGCTCGAACGGGCCGCGGCGGGCGATGCCGCCGGAGTCTCCGACGCCGATCAGCAGTTCCACGAGGCCTTGGTGGCGGCGGCGGGTAGTACGCGACTCGTGCGAGCGGCGCGCACGCTGCTGATCGAAACCCGTATGTGCCTGGGCAAGCTGCAGACCACCTATCCCGATCTACGCGAGCAGGCCGACGAGCACGTGGCGCTTCGGGAAGCGATCGGCGCGGCCTCCCCGGCGCGCGCCCAGCGTCTGCTGCGCGACCATATGGACGACGCGGTCCAGCGCCTGCGCGGCCAATACGCCGAAGAGCCCCTCCCCCACTGAAGCCGGATGTGCGCACCGCATGCCGCATGAGGTGCATCGTCCCGCCCGTGCCCGCCTCGCACTCTCGGCGCGGCGGTGCGTGTATACCGCGACACACGGGCGGCAGCGCGCTGTTCGTACAGCAACCGACACGACAGCGGCTGCCTCGGACCGCGGCGCCGTGAAGAAACCCGGCCGGCGCTCGGTGGCCGGGCGGCTCGCGCGACTCGGCGTCGAGGTGCTGGAAA
>NZ_JARWOV010000204.1 GCF_029868855.1 Nocardia carnea
CCGCCGCGTCCACCGCCCCGTGAGCGGCGCGGCCCGCCCCTGCTTCCCGCCCCCCATGACCTCGGGGGCGTAAAGCTGGGACCGAGGGGGCCGAACTCCGGGCGCGCCGGCGCGCAAAAAAACTCAGTGCCCGCCCTTGTCCTTCAGACGCTGGAACGACGCCTCGATCTCGACCTCCGCCTCGGCGCGCCCGACCCATTCCGAGCCCTTGACGTACTTGCCGGGCTCGAGGTCCTTGTACCGCTCGAAGAAGTGCTTGATCGCGGCCAGTTCGAACTCCGGAACGTCGGCGAGGTCCTGGATATGGTCCCAGCGCGGGTCGCCGGCGGGAACGCACAGGATCTTGTCGTCGCCGCCCGCTTCGTCGGTCATCCGGTACATGGCCACCGGCCGGGCCTCGACGATGACGCCGGGGAACACCGAGTCCGGTAGCAGCACGAGGGCGTCCAGCGGGTCGCCGTCCTCACCGAGGGTGTCCTCGATGAAGCCGTAGTCGGCCGGGTAGGCCATCGAGGTGTACAGGAACCGGTCGAGCCGGACCCGTCCGGTTTCGTGGTCGACCTCGTACTTGTTGCGCGAACCCTTGGGGATCTCGATGGTGACGTCGAACTCCACGCCAACTCCTTCCGCTGCTCTCACGATGCACCGTGGTGGCCGGCTCCGGCCGGCGCACCCGGTTGTTCGCCGAGAACGGTAGCGGAACACCGATAGGGTTGTCGGCGGCAGCTGGGTTCGGCGGGGTCCGGTGCCATGGACAGGTACGAGGGAGACGGCGGCAGCGTGGTTTGGCAGGGTGGCAGCGGGATGGACGGGTCGGCAGGGCGCCGGCGCCGTGGGTTGCGGGCGTGGTTGATCACCGTCCTGGTGGGGCTGGTGGGTGCGGCGGCGGTGCTGGCCGTCGTATTGCGGCCGTGGACTCCGGAATTCCGGCACGGTGGGCTCACGATCGCGGCGCCGCCCGCCCCGGTGCGGGTGCTGCCCGAGGTCCGGCCGGCACCCGATACCGGCCCGGCGCCCAGCCCCTCGGGTGTCGCGGCAGCTCTCGGCCCGGTGGCCGCCAACCCTGACCTGGGTGGTTTCGCCGGGTCGGTCACCGATGCCGAGACCGGCACCGTGCTGTGGAATTCCCGCGCCGACGAACCGCGGGTGCCGTCGTCGACGGCCAAGATCATGACCACCGCCGCGGCGCTGCTCACCCTGCCGGACGATCAGCGCGTGCAGACCCGGGTGGTCGCGGGCGCGGCGCCGAACGAGATCGTGCTCGTGGCCGGCGGCGATCCCACACTGACCGCGCAGCCCGGTGGGAAGGGTTACTACCCGGGGGCCGCCGGTTTGGCCGACCTCGCGGATCAGGTGCGCACCGCCGATGTGCGGGCGGACACCGTCGTGGTCGATATCTCGCGCTATACCGGCCCGACGATGGCTCGCGGCTGGGACCCGGTCGATATCGGCGGCGGTTCCATCGCACCGCTCGAACCGATCATGCTCGACGGTGGCCGGTTGAACCCACTGGTCGAGTATTCGCCGCGTTCGGGCACCCCGGCCCTGGATGTGGGCCGGCGGCTCGCGGTCGAACTCGGTCTCGACCCGGCGAAGGTGCGGATCGGCAACGCGCCGCAGGGCACCAAGCGCCTGGCCGAAGTGGCTTCCGCGCCGCTGCGCGACCGGTTGCGGGACATGATGGTGTACTCGGACAACGTGCTGGCCGAGACGATCGGCCGGGAGGTCGCGCAGGCCACCGGCCACCCGGCATCGTTCGACGGAGCAGCCGCCGCGGTCGCCGCGGTGCTCACCGAGCACGGCTTCGATCTGGCCGGCGTCACCATGCACGATTGCAGCGGCCTCTCGACCGACGACCGGATCCCGGCGCGGGTGCTGGACCGCATCCTGGCCACCGCCGCCGGCCCCGCACCGGACGAGACAGCGACCAGTACCGCACCGAAACCGGTGATATCGCCGCTCGGTGCCGGCGCCGGGGCCGAGTCCGAACCCGCGGATCCCGAGCAGTCCTTGACCGCCACGTTGGTCCCGCTGCTCGACTACCTGCCGGTCGCCGGCGGTACCGGTTCGCTGGCCGGCCGGTATGTCGACCGGAACCAGGGCGGCGCGGGGTGGGTGCGCGCCAAGACCGGAACTCTGTCGGTGGCCAGTACGTTGGCCGGTTATGTGCTGGATCGTGACGGCCGGGTCCTGACCTTCACCTTGATGTCGAGCGATCGGCCGCCGGAGGTCAGCCGGCCCGCACTGGACGCCGTCGCGACCACGCTGCGCAACTGTGGATGTTCCTGACGGCTGGAGGGCGCATGACGATTCGACAAGGTCCCGGCGGGCCCGGTGCGCCCGAGTCGGCCGATAACGGGCCATCCGATACCGACAGCGAGCGGCGCACGTTCGCGGGTGTGGTGGATTGGCGGTGGGCCGCCCGGACCGGGGCAGCCCTGGTACCCGCGGGACCACGGACCTCCCGGCTCGCCGCCGAGCAGGCTGTGGCCGAGCTCGCCGACGCGTCGGTGCGGGCCGAGGAACCGGTCCGCGCGGTGACCGGTCTGCTCGACGATCAGCCGGTGCCCGCCGCGCGGATCGTCGACCGTCCGGGCTGGATCGGTGCCGCGGCCGATTCGATGTCGCTGCTCACCGGGACCGGAACGGCGGACCGGGCCGGCGTGCTCGCCGGTAAGCCGGCCGGTGTGCAGGTGGGCGCCATGCTCGCCTTCCTGTCCACCGCGATCCTCGGTCAGTACGACCCGTTCACCGGTCCCGACGGCACTTTGCTGCTGGTGGCGCCGAATATCGTCGGTGTCGAGCGAGCGCTGGGTGTGACGCCGGCGGATTTCCGCTTCTGGGTCTGCCTGCACGAGGTGACCCACCGAGTGCAGTTCTCGGCGTCCCCCTGGCTGGCCGGCTATATGCGTGAGAACGTCGAGGTGCTCGGCGATATCGAGGACGAGGCGACCTCGGAGATGCTGGCGCGGCTGATCACCGAACTGAAGCTGCGGCGCAGCGGCCGCGCCTCCGACGACCCGAATTCGCGCGGCGTGGTCGGTTTGCTGCGTGCCACCCAGCCACCCGCGCAGCGGGAGGCGCTGGATCGGCTGCTGATGCTGGGCACTCTGCTCGAGGGACACGCCGACCATGTGATGGACGCCGTCGGCCCGAGCGTGGTGCCGACGGTCGAGCAGATCCGGGCCGCGTTCGACAAGCGGCGCACCCGCCCGGCCAACCCTGTCCAGCGGCTGCTGCGCGCACTGCTGGGAATCGACGCGAAGGTCGCGCAGTACGTGCGTGGTAAGGCCTTCGTCGACGAGGTAGTGGGAACTGTCGGGATGCAGCAGTTCAACGCGATCTGGACCGACGCGGAGACCCTGCCGCGTGCCGCGGAGATCGACGAACCGCGGCGCTGGATCACCCGAGTGCTGGATTGAGCTGCGCGCCCCAGAGCAGTTGGACACAAGGTGTCGAAGCCACCCACACCACGGAGACAAAAGCCCACCTCGCCATCGAAATCGCCCTTTCTGGGTGGGGCCCGCCCCTGGTCTGGAGCGACGGAGCGGGGGAGCGAAGCGGAGGAGCGGAGGAGTGAAGACCAGGGGTCACGAGGGCCCCACCCTCGAGCCGCGGAGCGGCTCCGAAATTACAGCCCG
>NZ_JARWOV010000205.1 GCF_029868855.1 Nocardia carnea
CACCCCCCCCCCCCCCCCCCCCCCCCCCCCCCCCCCCCCCCCCCCCCCCCCCCCCCCCCCCCCCCCCCCCCCCCCCCCCCCCCCCCCCCCCCCCCCCCCCCCCCCCCCCCCCCCCCCCCCCCGGGCCGGTTCGGTGTCTAACTCAACGCTGCGCGACCGCGGTCGGCGGAATCGGCGCCGGCAGGGCGGTTTCGCCCTCCAGGTACTCGTCCACCGCCGAGGCCGCCGCGCGACCCTCGGCGATCGCCCACACGATCAGCGACTGGCCGCGGCCCATATCGCCGGCGACGAAAACGCCGGGAATATTGGTGGCCCACTTCTTGTCCCGCTGGACATTGCCGCGCTGGTCGTAGCCGACGCCGAGGTCGGTGAGCAGACCGGGCTTGTCCGGCCCGACGAAGCCCATGGCCAGCAGGACGAGATCGGCCTCGAGGGTGAAATCGGTACCCTCGACCTTCTCGAACCGGCCGTTGACCATCTTGACCTCGTGCGCCTCGAGCCCGGTCACCTTGCCGTCGGAACCGACGAAACGCTGGGTGTTCACCGAGAACACCCGCTCGCCGCCCTCTTCGTGCGCCGAGGAAACCCGGTACATGAGCGGGTAGGTGGGCCACGGGGTGGAGCCGGCACGTTCGGCCGGCGGCCGCGGCATGATCTCGAACTGGTGCACGCTGGCCGCACCCTGGCGGTGCGAGGTGCCCAGGCAGTCGGCGCCGGTGTCACCGCCGCCGATGATGACGACCTTCTTACCGTGCGCGTGGATCGGCGGCAGACCGTTCTCGTCCGTCACCGGGTCTCCGTGCTGAACCCGGTTGGCCCAGGGCAGGAACTCCATCGCCTGATGGATACCGTCCAGCTCGCGGCCCGGAATGGGCAGATCGCGGGCCTGGGTGGCGCCACCGGCAAGGACGATCGCGTCGTACCGCTCGCGTAGTTCGTCGGCCGTGATATCGACACCGACGTTCACCCCGGCCTTGAAGATGGTGCCCTCGGCCTCCATCTGCGCCAGCCGGCGGTCGATGAAACGCTTCTCCATCTTGAATTCCGGGATGCCGTACCGCATCAGGCCACCGATACGGTCGGCCCGCTCGAATACGGTCACGGTGTGCCCGGCGCGGGTGAGCTGCTGGGCGGCGGCCAGACCGGCGGGTCCGGATCCGACCACGGCAACCTTCTTACCGGTGAGCCGGGTCGGGTACACCGGCGCGACCCAACCCTCGTCGAAGGCATTCTCGATGAGTTCGACCTCGACCTGCTTGATGGTCACCGGATCCTGGTTGATACCGAGCACGCACGACGCCTCGCACGGCGCCGGGCACAACCGCCCGGTGAATTCCGGGAAGTTGTTGGTCGCGTGCAGCCGGTCGATACCTTCGCGCCAGCGGTCCTGGTAGACCAGGTCGTTCCACTCCGGGATGAGATTGCCCAGGGGGCAGCCGTTGTGGCAGAAGGGAATACCGCAGTCCATACAGCGACTTGCCTGCCGCTGCAGGGTCTCGTGCGGAAAACCCTCCTGGTAGACCTCTTTCCAGTCCATCAGCCGCAGCGGCACCGGACGGCGTTCGGGCAACTCCCGGGAGGTGTGCTTCAGAAATCCTTGGGTGTCACCCACGAGCGGCCCCCGAATAGTCACAGCGCCTCGTCGACGCCACCTGCGGAATGTTCTTATCAGCCACGAGCGGCCTTGAATAATCACAGCGCCTCATCGACGCCATCTCTAAAGCTCTCTTATTACCCACGAGCGGCCTCCATGATCGCCTCATCGACATCTTTACCGCTCTTCTCGGCTTCGGAGATGGCGAGCAGCACCTTCTTGTACTCGCGCGGCATGACCTTCACAAAGTGGTTCACCTGCTGCGACCAGTCGCCCAGGATCCGTTCGGCCACAGCGGAACCGGTCTGGTCCCGGTGCCGGCCGATGATGTCGCGCAGCCAGGTGAAATCGTCACCGGACAGCGCCTCGATGGCGTCCGCCTGTTCCGGGTTGACCCGGCCGCTGAACGTGTTGTCGGGGTCGTAGACGAACGCGATACCGCCGGACATACCGGCACCGAAGTTGCGTCCGGTGTCGCCGAGGATCACCACGCGGCCACCGGTCATGTACTCGCAGGCGTGATCGCCCACGCCCTCGACCACCGCGGTGGCACCGGAGTTGCGCACAGCGAACCGTTCGCCCACCACACCGTTGATGAACGCCTGGCCGCTGGTCGCGCCGAACAGGATCACGTTGCCCGCGATGATGTTCTCTTCGGCGCGGAATTCGGCCGGGGCGTTGGGTGCCGGCCGTACCACCAGGTGGCCGCCGGAAAGACCCTTGCCGACATAGTCGTTGGCGTCGCCCTGGACGCGCAGGGTGATACCGGCCGGAACGAATGCGCCGAAGCTGTTACCGGCCGAACCGGTGAGCGTGATGTCGATGGTGTCGTCGGGCAGGCCGGCACCGCCGTACAGCTTGGTGACCTCATGGCCGAGCATGGTGCCGACCGTCCGGTTCACATTCGTGATCTTGGTATCGATCTTGACCGGCTTTCCGAACTCGAGCGCGTCGCGGCTCTGCGCGATCAACTCGTTGTCCAGCGCCTTGTCCAAGCCGTGGTCCTGCTCCTTGGTGCGGCGGCGATCCTGGAACATGAAGGCCGTCTCGACATCGTCGAGGATCGGCGACAGATCCAGTTTGCTGGCCTTCCAATGCTGCTTGGCCTTGGTGGTGTCGAGCAGATCGACCCGGCCGACGGCCTCGTCCAGCGTGCGGAAACCGAGTTCCGCCAGCAGTTCCCGGACCTCTTCGGCGATGAACATGAAGAAGTTCTCGACGAATTCCGGCTTACCGGTGAAACGGTCGCGCAGCACCGGGTTCTGGGTGGCCACACCCACCGGGCAGGTGTCGAGGTGGCAGACCCGCATCATGATGCAGCCGGAGACCACCAGCGGTGCGGTCGCGAAACCGTACTCCTCGGCGCCGAGCAGCGCGGCGACCACGACATCGCGGCCGGTTTTCATCTGGCCGTCGACCTGCACCACGATCCGGTCACGCAGACCGTTGAGCAGCAGCGTCTGCTGCGTTTCGGCCAGACCGAGCTCCCACGGCCCACCCGCGTGCTTGAGCGAGGTGAGCGGCGAGGCACCGGTACCGCCGTCGTGGCCGGAGATCAGCACCACATCGGCGTGCGCCTTGGACACACCCGCCGCGACGGTGCCGACACCGGGCTCGGCAACCAGTTTCACGTGAATCCGCGCCTGCGGATTCGCGTTCTTCAGATCGTGGATGAGCTGCGCCAGATCCTCGATCGAATAGATGTCGTGATGCGGCGGCGGCGAGATCAGGCCCACGCCCGGCGTCGAATGCCGCACCTCGGCGACCCACGGGTACACCTTGTGCGCGGGCAGCTGACCGCCCTCGCCCGGCTTGGCGCCCTGGGCCATCTTGATCTGGATATCGGTGCAGTTGGTCAGGTAGTGCGCGGTGACACCGAACCGGCCCGAGGCGACCTGCTTGATCGCGCTGCGCCGCCAGTCACCGTTCTCCTCCGGCTCGAACCGGGCCGGCGATTCGCCGCCCTCGCCGGAGTTCGACCGGCCACCCAGCCGGTTCATCGCGATCGCCAGCGTTTCGTGCGCCTCGGCCGAGATCGAGCCGTAGCTCATGGCACCGGTGGAGAAACGCTTGACGATCTCGGAGGCGGGCTCGACTTCTTCGATCGAAATCGGCGAGCGCGCACCTTTCTTGAACTTGATCAGGCCGCGTAGCGAGGCCAGCCGCTCGGACTGGTCGTCGACCAGCTTGGTGTACTCCTTGAAGATCGAGTACTGCCCGCTGCGGGTGGCGTGCTGCAGCTTGAACACGGTGTCCGGGTTGAACAGGTGGTATTCGCCTTCGCGCCGCCACTGGTATTCGCCGCCCACCTCGAGCTCGCGATGCGCGCGCTCGTTGCGGTTCTCCAGGAACGCGACCCCGTGCCGGGTCGCGACATCGGTCGCGATCTCGTCCAGGCCGATACCGCCCAGGTGCGACCGCAGACCGGTGAAGTATTCGTCCACCAGTTCCTGCGACAGGCCGATCACCTGGAACAGCTGTGCGCCGTTGTAGGAGGCGACGGTGGAGATGCCCATCTTGGACATCACCTTCAGCACGCCCTTGCTCGCGGCTTTGTTGTAGTTGGCCACGGCCTTGCGGTAATCGGCGGCCAGGTCGCCGGTGCTGCCGGGAACGGTCAGCGCGCCGCGCTCGAGCATGTCCTCGATCGATTCGAAGGCCATGTAGGGGTTGATCGCGGCGGCGCCGAAACCGACGAGGGTGGCCATATGGTGCACCTCGCGGGCGTCACCGGCCTCGACCACCAGACCGACCATGGTGCGGGTGCGTTCCCGGACCAGGTGGTGGTGCACCGACGCGGTGAGCAGCAGCGACGGGATCGGCGCGAGCTTCTCGTTGGATTCCCGGTCCGACAGCACGATGATGCGGGCACCACCGTCGATAGCGGCCGAGACCTGCGTGTTGATCGCGTCCAATGCGCGCCGCAGGCCGTCGCCACCGGCCGCGACCTCGTACAGGCCGCGCACGACCACCGACCGCAGGCCGGGGTGGCTGCCGTCGTCGTTGATATGGACCAGCTTCGCCAGTTCGTCGTTGTCGATGATCGGCTGCTGGATGGCGATCTGCCGGCAGGACTCCGGGCTGGGATGCAGCAGGTCGGATTCCGGGCCGATATGGCGGCGCAGGCTGGTGACGACCTCTTCGCGGATGGCGTCCAGCGGCGGGTTGGTGACCTGTGCGAACTGCTGGGAGAAATAGTCGAACAGCAACCGCGGCCGCGCCGAGAGCACCGCGATCGGGGTGTCGGTACCCATCGAGCCCAGGGCCTCGGCGCCGGTCTTGGCCATCGGCGAGATGAGCAGGTTCAGTTCCTCGGTGGTGTACCCGAAGATCTGCTGCCGGATGAGCACGCGGTCGTGCGACATATGCACATGTGGTCGGTCGGGCAGATCGGAGAGGTGCTTGATCCCGGCGTCGAGCCATTCCCGGTACGGGTGCTCGGCGGCAAGCTGCGCCTTGATCTCCTCGTCGTCGACGATGCGGCCCTGCGCGGTGTCCACCAGGAACATACGACCGGGCTGCAGGCGGATCTTGCGCACGACCTTGGATTGGTCGATATCCAGCACACCGACCTCGGAGGCCATGACCACCAGACCGTCCTCGGTGACCCAGATCCGGCTCGGGCGCAGACCGTTACGGTCCAGCACGGCGCCGATGACGGTGCCGTCGGTGAAGCACACCGAGGCGGGGCCGTCCCACGGCTCCATGAGCATGGAGTGGTACTCGTAGAACGCCCGGCGCTGCGGGTCCATGTTCTCGTTGCGTTCCCAGGCCTCGGGAATCATCATCAGTACCGCATGCGGCAGGGTGCGGCCACCGAGGTGCAGCAGTTCGAGGACCTCGTCGAAGCGCGCGGTATCGCTGGCTCCCGGGGTACAGACCGGGAAGATCTTCTCCAGCCGGTTCTTACCGGCGGAGTCCTTGCCGAACACATCCGAACGCAGCAGGGCCTCGCGGGCCCGCATCCAGTTCTCGTTACCGGCGACGGTGTTGATCTCACCGTTGTGCGCGACCCGGCGGAACGGATGGGCCAGCGGCCACGACGGGAAGGTATTGGTCGAGAACCGGGAGTGCACGATTCCCAGGGCGCTTTCCACCCGGTCGTCCTGCAGATCCAGGTAGAACGCACGCAGCTGGGGCGTGGTGAACATGCCCTTGTAGACGAAGGTCTGCCCGGAAAGACTCGGGAAGTACACCGATTCTCTACCGACCGCGCCCTCGCCCGCGCCGGCCTTGCCCAGCTCGTGCTCCACCCGCTTGCGGATGACGTAGGCGCGCCGCTCCAGGTCCATACCGGAGAGCTGCTCTTCGGCACCCGCGGGCGAGCCGATGAAGAGCTGGCGGAACAGCGGCATGGCATCACGCGACAGCGCGCCGAGCGACGATTCGTCGATCGGTACCTCGCGCCAGCCGAGTACCGCCAGTCCCTCTTCCTTGACGATCTTCTCGACGCCGTAGGAAGCCCGCGCCGCCTCGCGCCGGGCCTGCGGCAGGAAGGCGATACCGGTGGCATAGGAGCCTTCCGGGGGCAGGTCGAAATCGACGACCGCACGGAAGAAGCGGTCGGGAACCTGGATAAGGATGCCCGCGCCGTCGCCGGAATTCGGCTCGGCGCCCGCGGCGCCGCGGTGCTCCAGATTCAACAGGGCCGTAATGGCCTTGTCGACGATGTCACGGCTGCGGCGGCCGTGCATATCACCGACGAACGCGACACCACATGCGTCGTGTTCGTTCGCCGGGTCATAGAGCCCGATGGGTCCGGGGGACCTGTGGCCAGGTAGTTGCGTCATGCCTCTGCCTTCGAGAAAGTCGACCTCGACGTGGTGCGGCCTGGAGAGAACGCCCTGTCGAACGCCGGTACTGTCGAACGCTCCCTGCTAGGACTGCGTTCGTACGTTGGCCGACACCAGCCGCGCTGATGGTGTTCGGCGTGCAGTCACGTCTGAAGTTGTTTCCACCTGCGGCTGTGCGCCGGTGCCCGCTGGTAACGAAGCGCTTACGCACTCGGAACCCGGAGGCGGGTTTCGCCCGCTAGGCTGGCCTGTGCCGATAGGTTGCCCGAACGTGCCGTCGGCCGGACATTGGTATGTGCGGCGTAAGAGCAAACGATAAGCCAGGTCCGGAACCCAACCAACCAAGGTTGCCCTAATAAACAGGACCAGCTGGGCTTCTAGCTGGGCTTCTTCATTCGTTCCTCCACATATGCGCGTTTTCTAGTGTAAAGCAGCATTCGGCCGGGAATCGATTCCGGATCGTCCCTCCGAACAGCGGCGATCCACCGGTCCGGCTCGTTTCCAGATGCCGCGTCGCATCCGCCGAACCCACGCTCACCTGCATCGAAGATGAATTCCCGGCGGCGGCCATCGGCAAACCCACCCGCCTGCGGCTAACTGTCACACACCGCGATGAGATGTTCGTGACAGCGGCGTGACAAGCACAGAACATGATCCGACCGTCCGGACTGTTTTCCGTTTTCAGTGGTACAGCACACGTTCAGCAAACCCAATTTTCAGTGGTTCACGCCACATCTGCGGACCGCAATCCGAGCCCTTTCCTCTTGCGGGAGCCCGGGTTTCGGCCGGGCCACACCCTGCACGCGAGCCGCGCAGCACGCCCCGATACGACATGCTCACCGGCGCCTGTGAAGATGACCACACCAGCGCGCGAGGGCTCGATGGACGGGCGTACCTCCTGTCACGCTGAGACAACGAATCGATGACAGCTGCAGAGGTTATGGGTCCCATGAGCGTCACCGGCATGTTCATCTGGCTCGGCGGCGGACAGCCCACCGAGACCACCGACGGATACGAGCGCACCGGCTATATCGTCACCGGCACGGGTGTGGCACTGTTCGCCCTGGTCTCCGCGGGAGTCACCGGGGTCGCGCTGGGTCGCGGCGAGTGGCCGGCGAGCGCGCTGCTGCCCACAGCATTGATCACCGGCCTGCTCATGGGCCTGGTGGGCCGCGCCCTGGCCGGTGCGCAACCGGCCGCCCGGCCCGACCGGCCGGCGGGGACGGCGAACGTTCCAGCGATGGCGACCCGTCTCGCGGTAACAATGCTGACCGGCCTGCTGGTGGCCGAATTGGCAACCACTGTGTTGTTCGACGGCTCGGTCGATCGGGTCCTCGACCAACACGCGGTCGCCGCTGCTGCCACCGCTCCGGCAGTGCGCACCGCCCAGGACGACCTGGACCGCGCCGTCGCCGACCGCACCGCACTGGACCGCGAGATAGCCGAAGCGTCCGCCGGTATCGACAATGCGCTCGTCGTCGCCAGGTGTGAGTTCAATCCCACTCCGGGGTGCCCGCAGACGAAGATCACCGGTGTGCCGGGCCGGGGTCCGGAAGCGCATACCGCCAACGACATGCTCGACGATGCGCGCGCCGCCCTGTCGGCCGCGCAGAGCCGCCTCACTCCGCTGGACACGCGCGTAGACGACGCACGTGCCGCGCTGGACAACGCCCGAACGGTGGCCGCCGCCGAGGGCGATCGCGGTATCGGAGCCCGCTGGGCGGCCATGCACGAGCACACCACCGGCCAGGCCGGCGCACTCCTGTTGCGACTGCTCACCTGGGCGGTCTTCGTCCTGCTGGCCGCACTTCCGCTGATCCTGCGCCGGTGGCGCGGGGAAACCATGCAGGAGCGGCGGCGGGGGGGGGGGGGGGGGGGGGGGGGCGGCGGGGGGGGGGGCCGGCGGGGGGGGGGGGGGGGGGGCTGTGGGGGGGGGGGGTGGTGCTGTCTTTGCTCTTGACTTGCGGCTGGGCGCGGTCGGTGGGGGGGGGGGGGGGGCGGGCCCGCCCCGCCCCCCCCCCCCCCGCCGCCGCTCCTGCATGGTT